>JAYZXK010000494.1:0-4508 GCA_036141415.1 Pseudomonadota bacterium | reverse complement strand
CCGGCCCACCGACTGGCTAATCGCCGAAGCCGATTATCTGGTGCGCATGGCAGGGCGTAAAATGTGGCTCGAAAAAGATCTGCGCACTGCCATTATGTTACTCGGTAATGCCGACCAACGCTTAAAATCATTAGCTGATCCATCGGTGCTGCCGGTAAGAGCCTTAATCGCCCAGGACATTCAGTCTCTGAAACAGGTCAACCCGGTATCGGAAGTGTCGGTCGCGCTGGCCCTTGACGGCCTTGTCAAACAGGTAGATAAACTGGCCATTATCACCCCCAAAGAAGCCAATGAATTTACCAGCGACGAAGTCAGTGACTCCGCCAGCGACTGGCAGCAAAACCTGCTGAATGTGTGGCGCTCATTGGTGAATGACTTTATTCGGGTTGAATACCGTGACGAGCCGGTTGAACCCATGATGACCGCTCAACAGGAATGGCTGTCACGGGAGCAGATAAAGCTCGCCCTGCAACAGGCACAGGCCGCTGCCCTGGCCGGTGAACAGGCGCTGTATCAGGCGTCGATTGAACGCGCCGCCACCATCATCAGCGATGACTATATTGAGTACAACAATGATGTAATGGGCTTTCAAGGTGCGCTGAGTCAGTTAAAGAACACCGATATCAGTAAAGCCGTGCCTACCGAGCTCAGCTCCCAGGCGGCGCTTGAGTCGCTGCTCGATAGCCGGGTAAAACGCGTGTTTGGTGAAGGAGCCAGCGCACTATGAAAAAACTCATTTATATTTTATTCATCGTGGCGATATGCCTGGTCGCGATGATTGCCGCGCCGTCATTAGTGGGCGACAAAGGCTATGTGATGATTCAGATGGGCAACCTGGTGGTAGAAACCAGCGTTGTTGCCCTGGGTATCATGGTATTTATTGGCCTGGTTGGCTGGATCATTATCTCAACCTTACTCAGCCGTACCTGGCGACTAACCAAACTGTCGGGCAGCTGGTTTGGCAACCGGTCACGGCGCAAAACCCAAAAGGCCTTTTATCGCAGTATTCAGGCCCTGGCAGAGGGTGACTGGGATGCCGCTACTAAAGCAGCGGATCAGGCAGAAAACGGCGAGTTTGAAGGGGTAAATTACCTGGTTTCCGCGCAGGCTGCCGTGGCCAGAGGCCGCAAAGATACCGCCGAGCGCAAGCTAAACGAAGCGGCTGATTTTGAGAGTTCGGCGCTGGCCGCCAGAGTAACACTGGCGCGTATGGCGCTGGCCGAAGGTCAGCCTGGCGACGCCTTAAAAGAACTGGCTCAGCTCAGCGATAAACAGCAGGCCACAGCACCGGCCATCAAGTTAAAAGTGCAGGCGCTGGCCGAGAGTAATCAGTGGGCCCAACTGGAAGAAGAGCTGGGCAGCTATAAAAAGGTGCTCGGCGATGACTACGCCAAATGGTCTAAGCAAATTGCCAAAGGCCGGCTGGCCGAAGTGGCCAGTAAACAAGGGGCCATTGCCCTCAAATCGTTCTGGGATAACCTGCCGCGCAAGCAGCGCAATGATATTGGCTACCAGGCAGCCTATGCCGAACAATTGCTTACTCAGGGCATGCATCAGGAAGCCCAAACCGTATTACTGGACTGGCAAAAGCGCGGTCCCCAGCCACAACTGTTGCCGCTGCTGAAAGGTTTACAGTTACCTAATCCGGCACCAGCCATTAAGGCGCTGGAAAAATGGATCAAGGCTGACGATGAGAATCACGAGCTGTATATGGTGCTCGGTCATGTAGCTTATAACGCCGGCGACAATATGCTGGCCGACAAAGCACTGCAAAAAGCCATGAAACTTAATCCCACTCAGGAAGGCTTACTGTTGCTGGCCGAAATAAACGAAAAGGCCAATAACCGCGAGTCGGCAATGGCCTTTTACAAGCAAAGCCTTAACCTTAAACAGTAGTTCGGTATCGGGATAAAACACGCGCCCGATACCAGCCTGATTTTGTTTTTTTTGAGTAGGCTTATGAGTCGATTTATCAGCGTTTTAGCAATGATTGTTACGGTATTGGAAATCGCACCACGGCTTGCTCTGGCATCCCAAAATGACACCGAAGTAAATGAATACCTGCATAGTGAGTTGCAACATATCGCAACCTTGAGTGAGCGCAGCGATGTAGCAGGTACCAGACTGTACATTTCTGCCTCGCCAGTTATCAATAGCGCGATAATTTGGCAAGCTGATGGTAAACAGCGCTACCCGGCTACCGCACAAGTAATCCATGTATTGGATCAGCCTGTTATCGCCGCCGAGAAGCGATTAAAAGCACTTGCAGAACTTGCTCGTCCCTGGCGGGCAGAAAAGGCAGATGCTTCGGGCGCCGAATTATTTTATTGCTATCGAACCCAGCAGATCATCTGCGCATTGCTTAATGTCGAGCAACTGGCCGCTGTATTTTCTGTTTCACCTGATGAGCTCAATCAGCAGCTCGTACTTGCCGATAATGAAGTGCCAAATCATACCTGGATAACCTGGGTCGTAGCCGCTTTGGCGACTCTGGTGATATCAGTAAGCGGCGTTTTATTCTCACGCCGTCAGCAACCAGCAAAGGCAACCCAAACACTTTCTCAGGAAACCGGTTTCAGGTTGGGCGATCTGACTATCTATCCGAAACAACTGCGAGCTTTACGGCAGAACTTAGCCATCGACCTCACAGACCGGGACGTAAAGTTACTCCGGCATTTTGCCAGTCACCCTTGCGAAGTCATCACGAAGCAAGAATTATATGATGCAGCATGGGGCCGGGAATTTATGCCAAATAGCCGGGCGCTGGAACAACACATAATCACCTTACGTAAAAAACTCGATCCCGAAAAGAAGCTGCCACCGGTAATTGAAACCGTACACGGTCAGGGATACCGATTTAGCCCTCCGGTATAAGTCTTTATCACCATTTTTACTCCAATCTTGCAAATTTCTTGCGAATAACTTTGCGTTTTCTGGCATATCCGTTTGCCGTTTAGTGTGCAATGAGCTGGTCGATTAACTAGCTACAAAAGGTATCACAATGTCATGGATTGGAATTTGGTCAGAACACGCACAAACCTACCTGTTGGTAATAACGCTCATCACGTTTTTTGCTTTCAGCCTGCCGCTTTTTTTTAAGCCTTGTCTGTGGGCAAAGCTTTTACTGTGGAAGATCCCTGATGACACGCACCTGACCATATACTTCGGAAGGTGTCTGGGCGCCTTTGCCATTGTTACTAATATTATGTTTATGCAGGCTGCTCTCTATAATCTTGGGACGCCCTTTATTCTGCAGTTTTTTATATTGTTCTGTGGCTTGATGGTGATCGTACACATCTGGGGCGCAGTGCTGCGTATTCAGCCTGTTACAGAAACCATTGAAACAGGGTTCTGGGTGTTGTTACTGATCCTCAATTTTCTGTTCTATCCTGTACAGCAATAAGGGGCGCTATGATGAAAATCGTAAATTACGTCATGGTGCTGATGATTTTCCTGCCTCTGCAGACTAGAGCTCAATTTGTGGATGGCGAGATCGATGAATATGGCGGCGTGTTAAATCCTACGGATTTTTCCTGGTATTACTATCAGGAACAAATGGACCGCTTTCCACAGCGTATTGGCACGATCTGCTATAACGCCTACTTGCTCGACAAGGGGGGATTACACAGTGATAGTGAAAAGTTTTTAATTCAGTGCGCGCAGCGAGGTTCAACTTCGGCAATGATCTATTTAGCACTGCTTTATGAACAAGGCACCATCAGGGAGCCACAACCAGAATTATCAACCCAGTGGCTGGCTAAAGCCGCCAATGCAGGTAACCCGATTGCTCAGTATCATTATGGCATGGCACTGCTTAACGGCGTAGGAATAACCGAGCAACCGCAAGCGGGCATACAGTGGATAGCCAGGGCAGCTAAACAGGGAGAAGCGTTAGCCATAAAGCATCTGGCGAACGCTCGCTGCCTGAATTGCCAGTAAATCTACTAAGGTATTAAGCGGTCTGTTAAAGCAGACCGCCAATTTGATTTACTGCGACGGCAATGACATAAGCCAGCAGCCCGTAGGCCACATATAAGCCCCAGGAGAGCTTGCTGCTGCCACTTTCACCTTTCAGCATGGCTACCGTTGCCACACACTGTAAAGCCACCACGTAGAACAACATAAGGCCGAGACCGGCTTCGGTTGTCATACCGTCAGCCTGTACCCGCTCGGCAAGACCAGCAACATCTTCATCTGCGCCTTCCAGGCCAAACAGCGTACCCAACGCGCCAACAAAGACTTCACGGGCAAGGAACGACATTAGTATGGCTACTCCGTAACGCCAATCGAGTCCCATGGGGGTGAAGACCGGCTCAATAAAGTGGCCAATCTGGCCTAACCAGGAATCCTGTAGTGTCGAGTTCAGTGGGAAGTAGCCCAGGATCCAGATGCCTACCGACACCATAAAGATAATCGGACCGGCACGCTTAATAAACATAATGCCGCTGTTTAACACGCGTTGGAACAGTGGCTTCCAGTGCGGTAAGCGGTACGTTGGCAGCTCCAGA
>JAYZXK010000493.1:0-2581 GCA_036141415.1 Pseudomonadota bacterium | reverse complement strand
TACTCTCGCAATGGATGTTTTTGTTCCCTATTGCGTTTGTATTATCGAAACACACAGAGCTCGGTAAAGCCGGTATCTGGTGGGCCTTTGCGGCTACCAATATCCTGATTGGTATTGTGAGTGTCTGCTGGCTGGCCCGGGGTAGCTGGAAGCACACCAAACTCACTCAGCAAAAGCAGGAAGTGCTGCACATTACCGAAGAGGCCCTGCGTGAATCAGACGATCATTACTACCCTTAACTCAGAGAAACCACTATGAAAATACACCGTATTAATCCCACCCAACGTTGGTCAGACATCACCGTTTTTAACGGTATTGCCAACTTTGTTGAAGTACCGGAAACCGACGAGGTACTGGAAATTGAAGGTCAGGTCAGCGCTATTTTTGCCCAGGCAGAGGCTTCTCTGGCTCTAATCGGCAGCGATAAGTCGCGCATTCTGAGTCTGACGATTTACCTAACCGATTTTAGCCTGGTCGACCGTCTGAATGCCGTGTGGGATGCCTGGTTTGATGAAGGCACGGCACCAAGCCGCGCGTGCGTAAAAGTGGAGCTGGCCGACCCGGACTGGCTGCTGGAAATGGCCTTTACCGTGGCCGCGGGCGAAGCCTATTTATAAGCGCTCAGGGAGCGGTCTCTGCCGCTCCTCCAAGCACAATTAGCTTTCTTTGACCTGATTACGCAACACAAATTTCTGAATTTTACCGGTGGACGTTTTCGGCAGCTCACCAAATACGATTTTCTTCGGCACTTTAAAGCGCGCCATATTGTTGCGGCAGAATTCAATTACCTCGTCGGCGCTTACCTGCATACCGTCTTTCAGCTTAATAAACGCGGCGGGCACTTCCCCCCACTTTTCATCCGGCTGGGCCACCACGGCCGCTTCAATAATGGCCGGATGGCGATAAACCAAGTCTTCTACCTCAATACTCGAGATATTTTCCCCACCGGAGATAATAATATCTTTGGAGCGGTCCTTAATTTCGGCATAACCGTCGGGATGCCACACCGCCAGATCACCGGAATGGAACCAGCCGCCTTCAAAGGAATCCTCGGTGGTTGAGGGATTCTTTAAATAGCCTTTCATTACCACGTTACCGCGCATAAAGATTTCGCCCACGGTTTTACCATCCTGAGGTACCGGCTCAAGGGTAGTGGGGTTAGCCACCATAATGTCTTCCTGCATAGGCACCTTAACGCCCTGCCGCGCTTTCTTTCTGGCCTTTTCTTCAATGGGCAGTTCGTCCCACTCGTCGTGCCAGGCGCATACCACACACGGGCCATAGGTCTCGGTTAGCCCGTACACATGGGTAACTGCAAAGCCCATTTCTTCCATACCCTGAATAACCGCTGCCGGTGGTGCTGCGCCCGCAGTCATAACACTCACCTGATGCTCTATGCCCTGCTTTAACTCATCCGGCGCATTGTTGAGCATGTTTAGCACGATGGGTGCACCGCAGAAGTAATTCACGCCGTCTTCTTTGATGGCATGGTAAATCGCATCAGGGCGAACATGACGTAAGCACACACTCACGCCGGCATTAGCGGCAATAGTCCAGGGAAAACACCAGCCATTGCAGTGGAACATGGGTAACGTCCACAAATAACGGGGATGCGGCGCCATATTCCACGACACAATGTTGCTTACCGCGTTAAGGTAAGCGCCGCGGTGGTGATACACCACGCCCTTGGGATCTCCGGTAGTGCCCGACGTATAATTAAGCGTAATGGCATCCCATTCATCCTCAGGCAGTGACCACTCATAACCCGCCGCATCACCGCTGGCAATAAACGCCTCGTAGTCCATTTCGCCAATCAGTTCGCCGCCTTCGTAATAGGGATCATCAATATCAATCACTAACGGCTTTTTGCTGAGCATCTTGATGGCTTTGCCAACCACTTCGGAAAATTCGCGGTCAACCACGACTACCTTAGCCTCACCATGCTGCAGAATGAACGCGATGGCTTCGGCATCAAGGCGAATATTAACGGCATTTAATACTGCGCCGGTCATCGGCACGCCAAAGTGGGCTTCAAATAGTTCTGGTAAGTTGGGCGAGATAAACGCCACGGTGTCGCCCTTGCCGATGCCCCGCTGGGTAAGCGCACTGGCCAGCTGCTGGGTGCGTTGGTAAGTTTCAGCCCAGGTGCGGCGGGTTTGCTGATGAATAACCGCCAGATGATTAGGGTACACCGCCGCGGTTCGTTTGATAAAAGACAACGGGCTTAAGGCCGCAAAGTTGGCCGGATTCTGGTCGAGTCCTAACGCGTAGGGGTTATGATGATGTGTAGGGTTCATGGGTATCCTTATCGCATTCAAACAAGCGTTTAATTTATTTCCCATACTAGACTTTTGTTTAAGCTAAGCACAGTAGCCGATGGTCTTAGATAGCTCGATAGTAACGTACTTTGACCAATTTTGCCAGTATTCTTACTCAAAGTCTGAAGCACTGTCTCCCGATGAACCTTCTCTAAATCTGCACCGCTCATACCAGCCGTTAGTGATACGATTAAATCAACATCTATAGCCTCTTCGTAAACGTCGTACTGCAAGAACTTTTCGATAAACCAGCGCCGGGCATT
>JAYZXK010000492.1:0-12029 GCA_036141415.1 Pseudomonadota bacterium | reverse complement strand
TTGTCCATCGGCATCATCGCTCACCAGCATTTCGTATACCTCAAAATGGCCTACCGACAGGTAATCCATAAGCAATGCGCAAAATTCGTTTACCTCAGCTTCATCAGGCAGAGTATTGGCTGATTGGTAATTAACACCGGCTAAATGGCAATACTGAATCAGTAACTGCCGGCGTTCGTCCAGCCAGTTATCGATGGTATTACTCGCGCCCCCCCAGCGTTGCCGGGCTATTTCTACCTGATTTAACACTCTGAACTTCCTCATGAGGTTGTCATCAATCTAATTTGAGTATAACACTGCCTCAGAGTCTCACAAATGACAGTCGAAAATAATTCACCTTAACCATTTAAAGAATATTGGGAAATAACCCCCCACTAATTAAAAATACTGCTGTTCTTGGCTCAATCAAATGCCACTGTGTTAGGATATACTCAACGTCGTAATGGTAGCTGATATGTTAAAACTTACAGGAAATTCCATAGTGCAGCCGGGTCACTGGCTTATCTTCAATCGAGATCGGTTGTTGGTGCCTGAAGAAGGGGAGCTCCTGCCATTATTGAGTTGGTCAGATTTGCCATTTTTACATCATTATCAGGACCAGGTTCATGCCCTGCATGCCGCTGATCTGCCGCTCTCTCATCCGTTGTATATCATTGATCTTGGCGCCGAGAATATCAGTGCTGCCGGGTGGCGCAATGCCGGTTTGCGGGAGTTAATGACCAGTGAACCACCGGTCACTTACGAAACCCTGTCCCGCGCCTGGCAATATGTCCATTTCCAGCGTACACACCGATTCTGCGGCCGTTGTGGTTCGCCCACCCAGGCGGTCGACTGGGAAATGGCTGTGCAGTGTCATCAGTGCGGGCATCGCTGTTATCCAAGGGTGTCGCCGTGCACAATTGTGGCGGTGTATCGTGGTAAGGAAATTCTGTTAGCCCGGGGCGTGCGTCACAGTAATCCGAAAATGTATTCGATCATCGCCGGATTTGTCGAAAGTGGTGAAAGTGTCGAACAGGCCACGCACCGGGAGGTTGGTGAAGAGGTGGGCATTAAAATTAAGAATCTGCAGTACTTTGGTAGCCAGGCCTGGCCATTTCCACATTCACTGATGATGGGTTACCTGGCCGAATATGACAGTGGAGACATTGTTATCGACGAGAAAGAAATTGTCGATGCAGCCTGGTATCACATCGATGACCTGCCGATGCTGCCTCCTAAATTGTCGATTGCGGGCAAAATACTCGAATCACTGACTGAGCGTCTTCGCCAAGCGCCTTAAGCGCTTTTAGCGGTGAAGAAACAATAAAAAACCCCGCAAGATGCGGGGTTTGAGTATGTTTAGCTTAGGGCCCGTTGGCGAGCTTCTGTATTTATGCTTTATAGTAGTAGCAGAGCATTTGCGATAAATCAAGTATATCGCTGCAAATTTAATCAGACTGTTCATTTTTACGCATCATGCGCCAAATCTTGCTATACTCGCCGCCAATTTTAGTAGTGTAATTGATTCCGGGGATCCCCATGGCAGAAACCAATGGCAGCCTTGAGCGCCCAGCTTTAAAAAATGACCGCTATTTACGCGCGTTACTCAAGCAACCTGTAGACGTAACGCCGGTGTGGATGATGCGTCAGGCTGGTCGTTATTTACCTGAATATAAAGCCACTCGCGCTGTTGCCGGCGACTTTATGTCGTTGTGTAAAAACGCCGAGCTGGCCTGCGAAGTCACCTTGCAACCACTGCGTCGTTTCCCGTTGGACGCTGCGATCCTGTTTTCGGATATTCTTACCATTCCAGATGCAATGGGGCTGGGCCTGTATTTTGAAACCGGTGAAGGTCCGCGTTTTGAACGCCCGATTACCTGTAAAGCCGATGTCGACCGTATTGGTGTGCCCGACCCGGAAGGCGAGCTCCAGTATGTCATGAATGCCGTGCGTACTATTCGTCGTGAGCTTAAAGGCGACGTGCCTCTGATCGGCTTTTCCGGCAGCCCATGGACACTGGCCACCTATATGGTTGAAGGTGGTTCGAGCAAAGCATTTACTAAAATTAAGAAAATGGCATTTGCTGAGCCGCAGGTACTGCATGCGCTGTTGGGTAAACTGGCAGACTCTGTAACCAGTTACTTAAATGCGCAAATTGCCGCCGGTGCACAATCAGTAATGGTGTTTGATACCTGGGGCGGCGTGCTGTCACCACGGGATTACAAAGAGTTTTCGTTGCAGTACATGCAGCGTATCGTGGAAGGCTTAACCCGCGAAAGCGAAGGACGCCGCGTGCCGGTTACGCTGTTTACCAAAAACGGTGGCATGTGGCTGGAAGCTATCGCCGCAACCGGCTGTGATGCGGTAGGCCTCGACTGGACCATCGATATTGCCGAGGCCAAAGCCCGGGTCGGGGACAAAGTTGCCCTGCAAGGTAATATGGACCCTTCTATGTTATACGCACCACCGGCGCGTATCGAGCAGGAAGTTGGCGATATTCTGGCTGGCTTTGGTGAAGGTTCTGGCCATGTGTTCAACCTTGGTCACGGTATCCATCTGGATGTGCCGCCTGAGCACGCCGGTGTATTTGTGGAAGCAGTGCACCGCTTAAGCGCCCAGTATCACAAGTAAAAGCGTTTCTTTGCCGTGTGACCTTAAGCGTCGCGCGGCAATCCTTTCTCAATCGTGCGGGTTAACCTGGCTAACTGACGGTTCTGGTCACTGCTGGTTTGCTGTTTACTGAGTTGTTGCTCCAGCGCCCACTCTAAATGGGGCAATACCAGCTCAGAGGCTTTATCTTTCGCGACATTCAGTGCAGCAATATAATCTTCTGAATACGGCGCATTGCCGATAGCAACGCACAGATTACGCTGCCATTTTGCATAACCTATGCGGCGAATGGGCGAGCCTTCGGTGTTTTGTAAAAACGTCTTTTCGTCCCAACTAAATAAGGTCAGTAGTGATTGCCCGTGCAACACCTGACGTGGATGAAAATCTTTTTCTGCTGTGATCGGGGCATAGCGATTCCACGGACACACCAACTGGCAATCGTCGCAACCGTAAATACGATTACCCATGGCCGCTCGTAACTCCTCGGGGATTACGCCGTTATATTCAATGGTCAGGTAGGATATACAGCGTCTGGCGTCTACCTTATAGGGTGCAACGATGGCCTGGGTGGGGCACATGGTCATACAGGCGGTACAGGTACCACAGTTTTCTTCCACCGGCTCATCTACCGGGAGCGGCAGGTTAATAAATAACTCGCCGAGGAAAAACCACGAACCCGCTTGTTTATTAAGCGTAAGAGAGTGCTTGCCAGTCCAGCCCAGTCCGGCTTTTTCGGCTATGGCATGTTCCAGTACCGGTGCAGAATCCACAAACGGACGGTACTGGGTATCTGCCAGCCGTTCACTGATCTGCTCGCCAAGCTGTTTGAGCTTTTTGCGTAATACCTTGTGATAATCGCGGCCCAGGGCATAGCGGGAGATATAGGCAATGTCGCTGTCTTTAAGATGGCGGGCAAACGACGCATCAGGAGGGAGGTAGTCCATTCTTACGGAGATTACCCGAACGGTGCCCGGCACCAATTCTGCCGGCCGTGCCCGCTTCATTCCATGGCTGGCCATGTAGTCCATTTCGCCGTGATACTGGTTATCCAGCCACTGTTGCAGGGCATATTCATGCTGACTAAGATCAATATCACTGATACCAACCTGCTGAAAGCCTAGCGCAACGGCCCAAGCCTTGATATCGTCTACCAAATTGACCAGATCTATCGATTGTAAAGTGGACATGTACACATGCTAGATACTCAACTGCTCGACAGCTTACCATATAAACTCTATCGCGCCGACCAGGTTCGGGAAAATGAACGTACCGCGGCTGAACAGTCCGGTGTGGAAATGTTTGAGCTGATGCAGCGCGCCGGTAAGGCGGTATTTAAGCAGTGTCAGTTGTTACTGCCCAACACCGACGTGTTTTTAGTACTGGTAGGCCAGGGCAATAACGCCGGCGACGGTTACATTGCCGCGTTACATGCGAAAGAAGCCGGTAAGCAGGTCTTGCTGTGTGCCGTTGAACCGCACCGTATTCTCGAGGGCGATGCTGGCACGGCGCAGCAAAAATGGCTCGATGCCGGCGGTAAAATAGAGCCTTTTACTGCGGCCCATCTGGATAAATGTGAACTTATCGTTGATGCGCTGTTAGGCACTGGCATTAACAGTTATATCCGCAATGAGTTTGCCGACATCATCGATGCGGTTAATCAGGCCGATAAGCCGGTGGTGAGTATCGATGTGCCTTCCGGCCTTGATTCTAACACCGGTCAGTCGCTGGGGCGCTGCATTGAGGCCGACGTAACCGTTACCTTTGTTGGCATTAAACCCGGGTTAACCACCGGCGCCGGTAAACAATCCTGTGGCCGTTTAGTATTCGACGATCTGGGCATTGGTAAAGCCTTTGTTGAGCTAGCTCGTTCCTCTGCTACGTTACTGACTATCGAACAGTTCCAGGGCATGGCTCCGCGAGAAATCCACAGTCATAAAGGCACCTATGGCAGGCTGCTGTGCATCGGCGGTAATCGCGGCACCGCAGGTGCTATACGTCTGGCCAGTGAAGCGGCTTTGCGCTGCGGCACCGGGCTGGTGAAAGTATTCTGCCATGAGGCCTCAACGATTCAGGTGAGTGCCGGCCGACCAGAGCTGATGGTGTCCCATGAAAACCTGCAGGATGCACTCAACTGGGCATCCTGCGTAGTAATTGGCCCGGGTCTTGGTCAGGATGATTGGGCGCTGGCAGCATTTGAACAAGCTATGAAGCATTGTCAGACCCATCCTAAACCTATGGTGATCGATGCCGATGCACTGAATCTGTTAAGCAAACATGCGCTGTCGTACACCATCACCGATTGCATTATTACGCCCCATGCCGGTGAAGCAGCGCGGTTACTCAATACCAGCGTAGATGAAGTGGAAGCCGATCGCTTCAACAGTACCAAACAATGTGCGCAGAAATTCCATGCTACCTGTGTGCTCAAAGGCGCGGGTTCGATTATCGATAACGAAACCCAAACCTGGGTGTGTCAGCACGGTAATCCGGGGATGGCCACTGCTGGTATGGGCGATGTGTTAAGTGGTATTCTTGGGTCATTGCTGGCGCAGGGGCTTAGCAAGGATATTGCAACCAAATACGGCGTTTCTATTCATGCCAAAGCCGGCGATGAGGTAGCACGTCTGTATGGTCAGCGTGGGATGCTTGCCAGTGATTTGTTCGAGTCACTGCGAGCGTTAGTTAATCAGTAATTATTGAGTAGTAGTAATCGGTATGGCATTAGCGCAAGGGGCGTTCTACGCGGCAACTGAACAGGATACGGCGAAACTGGCCACTGATCTGGCGCAGGCTGTAAAGCAGCAGTTACCGCAAGGAATAGTGGTTTATCTGCAAGGCGATCTGGGAGCCGGTAAAACCACGTTCAGCCGTCATTTTATTCAGGCTCTGGGTCATTCAGGAAACGTTAAGAGTCCTACCTATACGCTGGTGGAACCGTATTCGCTGACGGGCCTGGAAGTTTTCCATTTCGACCTGTACCGACTGGCGGATCCTGAAGAGCTCGAGTTCATGGGGATCCGCGATTATTTTGGTGATAATCGCGTTTGCCTTATTGAGTGGCCGCAAAATGGTGGTCAAAACTTGGCACCAGCGGATTTAGTGATTAGTATAGAACCAGATAAGTCTGGAAGACGATTCAGCATTGCTGCGATCTCGCTAACAGGGCGAGCAGCCTTGCAGCTGTGTAAAAGGATATAGCCTGGCGCTGGATCCGATCGTTCTTCGGGGAATTTACGGCCTGATAAATATAATTCAACACCAGGGCTAAGTATGTTGCGCGACAAATTACTACTATTATTAAGTTTGTGCTTACTTACCTTTAGTGTGAGTGCTGCAAACGATATAAACAATATGCGTGTATGGCCTTCAGAGGGCAGTACGCGGGTGGTTTTTGATCTCAAAAGTTCCCCTGAGTTCACCTATTTTACCCTTCGTAATCCGGATCGGCTGGTGATCGATCTGGCCGCAACCCAGAGTGATACGGCGCTGGATATTGATAAACAGGGACCGCTGCTTAAACGGGTCAGGTACTCTACCCCCAAAGACAATTCATCTACCCGCATCGTACTGGAATTAAACCGCAAGGCTGAAACGGCATTGTTTGCTATTGCACCGGCCGAAGACAAGGGTCACCGGCTGGTGGTCGACCTGGTTGATACTGCGCCCACCAGTGAGCCGGGGGTAGTGCTGGATATGAATCAATCCAGTCGTGACCGTGACATCATTGTGGCAATCGACGCCGGCCATGGCGGTAAGGATCCTGGCTCAATCGGGCCGGCTGGCAGTTTTGAAAAAAATATTACCCTGAGCATCGCCAAAATGCTCGAAAGCCGGATTAACGCCGAAACGGGTATGCGTGCAGTAATGACGCGCAGTGGCGACTATTACATCTCGCCCAATGGTCGTCCGGAAGTGGCCCGTAAGCATAAAGCGGATTTGCTTATTTCGATTCACGCTGATGCGTTTAGTCAACCTGAGCCCCGCGGGGCATCAGTATGGGTGTTGTCTATGCGCCGTGCCGACAGTGAACTGGGCCGTTGGCTGGAAAAAAGCGAACGCCATTCAGAACTGCTTGGTGGCGCAGCAGAAGTTATTTCAGATAATGCCTCTGAGCGTTATCTGGCTGAAACGATCCTGGGTTTGTCTATGGATCATTCCATGTCGACCAGCTACGACCTGAGTAAAAAGGTCATCAGCGAGTTAAAGGGGATTACACGCTTACACAAACGTGCGCCACAGGCGGCAAGTTTTGCGGTGCTAACCGCCCCGGATATTCCTTCCATTCTGGTCGAGGTCGGGTTTATTTCGAATCCGCAGGAAGAGAAAAACCTTAATTGGTCCAAATACCGCCAACAACTGGCAGATGCGCTGCTGTCGGCTACTAAGCGTTATTTTCAGCAAACACCGCCGGATGGCACGCTTTGGGCCTCGATAAAATCGGAAACCCGCACCCATAAAGTACGCAGCGGGGAGTCTTTATCCTTGCTGGCTCAGCGCTATAATGTAAAAGTCAGCAGCATTAAAGCCGCCAATAATCTCAACAGTGACATGGTCCGTATAGGGCAGGTGCTCACTATTCCAAGTACTTAAGCAAAACGTTAACAGGATATTCTTTGCCCATTAAATTATTGCCGCCCCGACTGGCAAACCAGATTGCTGCCGGTGAAGTGGTGGAACGCCCCGCCTCAGTCGTTAAGGAGCTGGTAGAAAACAGTCTGGATGCGGGTGCTACGCGTATTGAGCTTGATATCGAAAAAGGCGGGCATAAGCGCATTAAATTGCGGGATAACGGTACAGGCATCGCTAAAGATGAGCTGGAGCTGGCTTTGTCGCGGCACGCTACCAGCAAGATTGCAACGCTCGACGACCTCGAGCAAATTTTGTCACTGGGGTTTCGGGGCGAGGCGCTGGCCAGTATTTCGTCTGTCAGCCGTCTGTCGCTTACCTCAAAGCCAGCCGGGCAGGAACAGGCCTGGCAGGCAAACTGCGAAGGCCGTGATATGGCGGTAACCCTGCAGCCTGCGGCCCATCCCGACGGTACCACCATTGATGTGGCGGACATTTTTTACAACACCCCGGCACGGCGCAAGTTCTTACGCACCGAAAAAACCGAATATCAGCATATTGAGGACGTCATCAAGCGCATTGCGTTGAGTCGCCCGGATGTGGCTTTTATGCTGCGTCACAATGGTAAGGTAACCAAGCGGTTCACCGCGGTGGGGGAGGATCAGCTCGCCTCACGAGTAGGGCAGGTCTGTGGTCAGGCGTTTTTACAACATGCTATCCACACCCGGTGTGAGTACGATTCCATCACGCTTGAGGCCTGGCTGGGCGATGCCAGTCAGATGCGCAGTAGCAATGACTGCCAATATAGCTTTGTGAATGGGCGTGGTATGCGCGATAAGCTTATTCTCCACGCATTGCGTCAGGCCTATGAATCAGTATTGGCACTGCCTGAGCAACCGGCGTTTGTGGTGTACTTAACCATCGACCCGAAAGAAGTGGATGTGAATGTACACCCTGCAAAGCACGAAGTCAGGTTTCAGCAAAGCCGGCTGGTGCACGATTTTATCTGCAAGGCTATCTGCGATGCCATAAGCGACAGCGCAGGAGCGCAGGACGCCATGTTGCAGGAGCCTTCACCACAGCCCAGTCACGACTACATTCGCCCTCTCGTGCAACGTAGCGACAATGATTACAATCCGCCAGCCGGAACGTCCCATCAGGTGCGTTCGGGGGGGACAGGTAATCCGGCAGGGCGCGGCGCACCGTATCCAGCGGCAGGCAGCCGGGTAAGCGGTCAATATCAGCAACATTACCAGCAACTGATGACGCCATCTCCCGAGCAGGCAGATGACGCGGGGAGCGGATTACGTTTTGTAGAGTTAGCAGGGGCGAGGTTATATGTACAAACCGGCCAATGTGTGTTGCTGGAGTCCCAACAGTTAGTAAAACCCTGGTTAGTTGATAAATTTAATCAGGCGAGTGTCGCTCAACCGTTATTGATGCCGGTGGCCGTCAGTCAGACTCTGGCTGCTCCAAGTTCGGCATTTTTAACTGAGCGAGGCTTTGAAATTAGTAGTGCTGGCGGCAAATCGCGCCTGCTGAAAGTGCCAGGCGGGCTGCGTCAGCTCCCCTGGGCAGGCTTATTTCCGGCGCTGGTAGAAGCTTCTCCTCAACAGGAAGACGCACTTTACGTGGCGTTAGTGCAGGCGCTGCAACATCAGGAAAGCAAACAATTGCCATTGTGGCAGTGGTTTGATCAGCTGGCGGTTTCGGCGCAAGCTGACATACTTGAACAAAATGGCCTTGGTGTGGCACAGCAAAAGCTTATTCACTGGATAACAACAAACAATGAGTAATCAAACCGGCCCGGTGGTATCGATAATGGGTCCGACCGCATCCGGCAAGACCGGATTGGCACTGGAACTGGCCAGTCAGGTACCCGCTGAGATAATCAGTGTCGACTCGGCACTGGTTTATAAACACATGAATATTGGTACGGCCAAGCCGACCGCCGAGGAGATGGCCGTTGCGCCACACTGGCTGGTGGATATCATTGAGCCCACACAGGCCTACTCTGTGGCGGATTTTGTGGCCGACACCACACGTCTAATCAGTGAAATTCACAGCCGGGGAAAGCTACCCATTCTGGTAGGTGGCACAATTATGTACTTTAATGTCTTGATAAATGGTATTTCGCCCCTACCTAAGTCTGACCCTGAGATTCGTGAAGCGATTCTCAGTGAAGCAAATGAGCGGGGCTGGCAGGCAATGCATGCCGACCTTGAAACGGTCGACCCGGTCAGTGCAGGGCGCATTCATCCGAATGATCCGCAGCGACTGACCAGGGCGCTGGAGGTGTATCGCAGTTCGGGGAAATCACTAACCCACTGGCAGCAAAAGGCAATTTATCGTTGTCCGTACAAGATTGACCAGTTTGCGATTGCACCACAGGAGCGAGCCGTGTTACATGATCGCATTGCACAAAGGTTTGATTTGATGTTAGCGCAAGGATTGGTGGACGAAGTGAAAGCGTTGTACGAACGCGGTGACCTTCATGAGGACATGCCAGCAATCCGGGCTGTGGGATATCGTCAGGTATGGCAGTATCTTAAAGGCGAGTTAAGCTATGCAGAAATGCGTGATAAAGGTATCATTGCAACCAGGCAGTTAGCGAAAAGACAGTTAACCTGGTTACGAGGATGGCCTGACTTAACCTGGCTTGACACATTTGCTAAAGATAATTTGACTAAAATTACTGCAAAAGTCACACTTTAGTTTGGACAAGTGTGATATAAATTTAATTAGCGCTGGGACAATTTTTTTGAGTTGTCGGTTTAATAATAAAAATTAAGGATCTGAGATGGCTAAAGGGCAATCATTACAAGACCCGTTTTTAAACGCATTACGGAAGGAGCGGATTCCGGTATCTATTTATTTAGTTAACGGTATTAAACTCCAGGGGCAGGTAGAGTCATTCGACCAGTTTGTTATCCTGTTAAAGAACACAGTGAGTCAGATGGTGTACAAACATGCTATCTCAACGGTCGTGCCTTCACGAGCTATTACGATGCCAAGCGCGCAAGGGGATTCTGAGAACAAAAGTGAGTAATTACAAAGGTAACCTGCTTGTTTGACCGTTATGAAGCCGGTGAACAGGCTATACTTGTTCATGTAAATTTTGCCGATGAAGACAGTCGCGAGGACTTGGCTGAGCTGGAATTACTGGTTTCGTCGGCGGGCGTTAATGCTGTTGATGTACTAACCACGTCCCGGGGCGCCCCTCATCCAAAATACTTTGTTGGATCGGGGAAAGCCGAAGAGATCGCTGCTGCTGTGAAAGCCCATGAGGCCAATGTGGTGATCTTTAATCATGCCCTGTCTCCTTCACAGGAACGAAACCTCGAAGCAATCTGCAAGTGCCGGGTGATAGATCGCACCGGTCTTATCCTTGATATTTTTGCGCAGCGTGCCCGGACTCACGAGGGTAAGCTTCAGGTTGAATTAGCCCAGTTGCGGCATATATCCACGCGTTTGATTCGGGGCTGGACACACCTCGAGCGTCAAAAAGGCGGGATTGGCTTGCGAGGGCCGGGTGAAACCCAGCTCGAAACTGACCGTCGTTTATTGCGTGGCCGAATCAAGACGATTTTGCGTCGCCTGGAAAAGGTCGCCAAGCAACGGGAACAAGGCCGACGTTCGCGCAAGCGGGCAGAAATTCCCACCATGTCACTGGTTGGCTATACCAATGCCGGTAAATCCACCCTTTTCAACCATATTACTGATGCCGATGTGTACGCGGCCGACCAGCTGTTTGCCACACTGGACCCGACCCTGCGTAAACTCGATCTTAAAGAAGTTGGCCCGGTGATTCTGGCCGATACGGTTGGTTTTATTCGTCATCTCCCCCATGATCTGGTAGCGGCCTTTAAAGCCACGTTGCAGGAAACCCAGGAAGCGGACCTGTTGCTGCATGTAGTGGACTATTCTGCCAACAACTATCTGGAAACCATGGACGAGGTGAACACGGTGCTCGATGAAATCGACGCCGGTGAAATTCAACAACTGATTATTTGCAATAAAATTGATCAGTTGGAAGAAGTTGAACCTAAAATTGATCGGGACGAGGACGGCATGCCAATACGTGTATGGCTGTCTGCCAAAACCGGTCAGGGCACTGAGCTGTTGTTTGAGGCAATTAATGATTGTCTGGCGCAGAGCATGGTAAGTTACACCCTGAAAATCCCACCGGCACAGAGCCGTTTGCGTGGTGTTCTTTATGAGCTGGATTGTATATCCGAACAATCCTACGATGCGCAAGGGGACTGGGTGGTTGATGTGAGAATGCCTGCGGCCGATTGGAACCGGTTAGAAAAGCGTTTGGATCATGGTTTATCAGAGTTTGTAGTAAAACACTGATTTGACAGTTTCATATATTTTGAAATCTAAAAACAATAGAATTCAGTATTAAATAATTAAATTTTCGGAGTACTAGCATGGCTTGGAATGAGCCGGGTGATAAAAATAATGACCCGTGGAAAAATCGCGGAGGACGAGATCAAGGTCCCCCGGATTTGGATGATGTGTTTAAGAACCTGTTCGGTAAGCTCGGTAAAATGGGCGGCGGTGGTGATGGCGGCTCAGGCAAAAAGCTGGGCGGGATCGGCGCGGCATTCCTGATTGGCCTGCTGGCAATTATTTATTTCGTCAGTGGTTTCTACACCATTCGCGAAGCAGAATCCGGTGTTGTGCTGCGGTTTGGTGAGTATAACTCACTGGTAGAACCGGGCCTGCGTTGGAAACCTACTTTTGTTGACTCGGTTATTCCGGTAGACGTGCAATCCATTCGCTATCAGTCGTCGTCAGGTTCTATGCTGACCGAAGACGAAAACCTGGTAAGTGTGCAAATGGAAGTGCAGTATCGGGTAGTTGACCCA
>JAYZXK010000491.1:0-7472 GCA_036141415.1 Pseudomonadota bacterium | reverse complement strand
CTACCCTGACTGGCCCTGTGAAGTAACCGAAGAAACCCTTGTCAACCAACTGGATAACGCCGGCGCGTTTGGTTTTGTGTTCCCGGTGGCTGTTATCAGTGTTGACGAACAATCTTTTACCACCCGAGACGTTACCGGCATCGAACGGGTGATTGAATGGGAAGGGATGGACTGGGCCCGGCCGTTCTTAAGCGATAGCAGACAGGGGCAGCCCCCGTCTCAGGCCTCTGATATTGTTAGTGCGGGCGACATTGTCTATATCAGGGAACAGGATAATCAGTGGCGTCTGGCGCAGTTGCCAGAGGTCAGTGGCGCCTTTGTGGCATTAGACCCTCATGACGGCGCGGTGCAGGCAATTGTAGGCGGCTACAGTTTCTACCAAAGCCAGTTTAACCGGGCTACACAGGCTAAGCGTCAGGTGGGTTCAAACATTAAGCCGTTCGTTTATTCTGCGGCACTCGACAACGGTTACACTGTGGCCAGTATTATAAATGATGCGCCCATCAACGAATGGGATGAAGCAACGGGTGTGGCCTGGCGTCCGCAAAACTCACCGGCTGAATATGACGGTCCTATTCGAATGCGGGTGGCACTGGGTAAATCGAAAAACGTGGTATCAGTGCGCTTACTGCGTGGTGTAGGGCTGGATAATACCATTGAACACCTCACCCGGTTTGGTCTCGATAAGGCCGACATCCACCGCGATGAAACCGTGTCGCTGGGCTCAAGCTCCCATACGCCGCTGGAAATAGTGCGCGGCATGGCCACCATTGCCAACGGCGGCTTTCTGATTGAACCTTACTTTATCGACCGGGTACTGAACGAGACGGGTGAAGTACTGTGGCAAACCAATCCGGTGGTTGCCTGCAGCGACTGTGATGAGACCAATTCTCCGCAACAGCAACCGGTCAGTGAGGAAGCGGATATCGAAGCGCTGCTGGCCGCTGAATTAAACCAGTCGCTACCGACACAGACCGATAGTGATGAGGTATTGGCCGCTCCCAGGGTGATCTCGCCACAAAATGCCTTTTTAGTGGCCGATATGATGCGTACCGCGGTGAGAGCCAATGGCAGCTGGAATAAAAAGACTTACTGGCAGGGGACAGGCTGGCGCGCCAGAAATATTCTCCAACGTACCGATCTGGCCGGTAAAACCGGTACGACTAATGATTCCCGGGATGCCTGGTTTAGTGGCTTTAGCCGTAACCTGGTGGCAACTGCCTGGGTTGGTTTTGATGATATGACCAGGCAGCTGGGTCGCGCGGCTTATAATAATCCGCTGGCTAAACGGGATCCGGATCGCTTCGGTTGGATAGGCAACGCCATGGTGGGCACGGAAAGTGGTGCTATGGCAGCACAACCAGCCTGGATCCGCTTTATGCAGGTAGCACTTGCAGACGAGCCGGAAGAAGCCATGTCAGTACCAGATGATATTGTGCGGGTACGAATTGATCGTACCAGTGGGAAGTTGACCCGGCGCACAGACCATACCACACTATTCGAGTATTTCCTGAGGGGCACTGAGCCGAGCGTGTATGTCTTAGATGATGAAGTCATGGACCCGGCTGAGCAGGAAGACTCAACGCCTGACGTAGAGGAAATCTTCTAACGTCTATACTCAAAACAACAAAATAAGAAACTGGTTACTAATAATGTCTGATGACGATAAGCGATATTTGTATATACCGCATGCCGGCCCGTCTTTGCTGGAAACCCCCCTACTGAATAAAGGCAGTGCGTTCAGCGCTAAAGAGAGGGCCCGTTTTAACCTTACCGGTCTGTTACCCCCGCGCTACGAAACCATCGAAGAACAGGTGGAACGGGCTTATCTGCAATATAACTCCTTTGATGAGCCCCTGAATAAGCATATTTATTTACGCGCCATTCAGGATAACAACGAAACCCTGTTTTACCGCCTGATCCAGTCGCACATTGAAGAAATGATGCCGATTATTTATACCCCTACTGTGGGTGACGCCTGTGAACAATTCTCCGATATCTATCGCAGTTCACGAGGCCTGTTTATTTCCTGGGAAGAGCGCGACCAGATTGATGACATTGTCCGTAATGCGACTAAACGCAAGGTCAAAGTCATTGTGGTAACCGACGGAGAGCGTATCCTCGGCCTTGGTGATCAGGGCATTGGCGGGATGGGGATCCCTATCGGTAAGCTTTCCCTATATACCGCTTGCGGTGGTATTTCACCTGCCTACACCCTACCGGTGATGCTGGATGTGGGAACCAATAACGAAAAACTGCTTAATGACCCAATGTATATGGGGGCGCGTCACCCTCGTATAAGCCAGGCGGAGTACGATGAATTCCTCGATTTGTTTATTCGTGCCGTAAACCGACGCTGGCCGGAAGCGCTGATTCAGTTTGAAGACTTCGCTCAGCCCAACGCAATGCCACTGTTGAACCGTTATCGCAACGAGGTGTGCTGCTTTAATGATGATATCCAGGGCACTGCGGCAGTCACTCTAGGTACCATTCTGGCGGCATGCCGCATGAAACAAGCGAAACTCTCGGAGCTGAAAGTAGTGTTTGTGGGCGCAGGCTCTGCCGGCTGCGGTATTGCCGAAATGCTGATCCAGCAAATGGTTTCTGAAGGCCTCAGCGATACAGAGGCGCGCAAGCAAATATTTATGGTCGACCGTTACGGACTGGTCATGGAAGGGCAGGAGGGCCTGCGGGACTTCCAGCAACGCCTGCAACATACCCAGGAAGAAATTGCCGAGTGGTCATTCAGCGGTGAATATCCGGTATTGCTGGATGTGGTTAACTGCGCACAGCCCGATGTGCTGATTGGTGTGTCCGGACAGCCCGGCTTATTTACCGAGCATGTGGTACGCGCCATGAAACGGCATACAGAACTGCCTATCATTTTCCCGCTCAGCAATCCGTCCCGCCAGGTGGAAGCCCGTCCGGAACAGGTGATTGAATGGACCGAAGGTGAAGTGGTCATTGCTACCGGTAGCCCCTTTAAGCCTGTGGAATACGAAGGCAATGTTTACCCGGTTGCACAGTGTAATAACAGCTATATCTTCCCGGGGATTGGCCTGGGTGTGATTGCCTCAAAAGCACGCTTAATCAGTGACGAAATGCTGATGGCTGCCAGTAACGCGCTGGCCAATGCTTCACCGCTGGCCAATACCGGTGAGGGTGAGTTGTTGCCACCACTGCGTAAGATCTCGGCCCTGAGTCGCCAGATTGCCTTTGATGTTGCCAAGGTGGCAATGCAGCAAGGACTGGCACTGGAGCAAACTGACGACAATCTACTGGCCAGCATTGAGAAAAACTACTGGCGCGCGGAATACCGTCCCTACAAGCGGGTCAGTATCTGATTCTGGCCCGATTACCGGCTGCGCAGCTGCGCAGTCGGTAAAAACTGTTATCGTTTTGCAACATTTACCCACCCTTTATCCGCCTGCTTTTCTGCTGTATTTAATTAACTATCTGTAAAATAAAGATAAAGTGTTTTTGGCATAGCTCTTGATTATACTAAAATGTAATGCATTTGCTTCACTAGGGCATGCATTGCACATTGCTTTTCAGATGTGTCACAACAGCGTCAATCCGGATGGAGGAAGCGCTTGTTGTTCCCTTCTTTTGATCCTCAGGGGGCGATGGAGTGCCCCCTCTTTTTTTTGCAAGCTTTTAACGGATTGGAATCAGGAGTGTTTAACGATCCAATTCACAATGTCCGGCCAAAACGGCAGACCGTGTTTCGAGAAAAAACGCATATGACCAAGGTGTGTCAGACCATGCTCAGCAGGTTTGATTATCTTGCGTGTAACCTTCAGATTTTCATAAACGGTAAGGATATCTTCCATATTGATCTGTGGAGAGATTTGGTCGTCAACCGCGCGTATCCATAATGCTGGCTGGGTAAGCTGATCATAAAATTGCTGCTGAATATGGCTGCCAAACTCAGTTTTTGCATACCCCTGACCGTTACACCAACGCCGCCACTGAGCACCCACTCCCTTAGGCAGCGGTTCGCCCATACCCATCCAGTGGGACTGAGTGCGGCCAAATAGCGCATTGGTAAGTGGAATAAACACGTTCATATAAAATTGCGCCTGGTACTTATAGGCACCGGTAAAGTTACGTAAACAGCCGGATGAGCTGCCGTAAGTAATAATACTGGTCAGCTCGGTGGCGTTGGGCATTAGTCCTGCCAACTGACCGCCGGCACTGTGGCCAATCAGGTGCAGTGGCTGCTCGGGATACTGTTGTTGTAGAAAAGCCAGTGCTGCCGGCATGTCTTTCTGGCCCCAGTCCTGTAAGCGGGTTTCGCGCATCACTTTGCGGGTTTTGGGTGAGTCTCCGATGCCGCGGTTATCAAAGGTCAGCACGGCAATACCCTGTTCGGCCAGAAAGGTGGCAAAGCGGGTATAGAATCCTTGTTTTATGCCCGTAGCCGGCGCAATCATTACCGCCGCAACAGGCGTATTTAAAGGCTTGTAGAGTAAGCCGGATAAAGCAATATCGTCTGTACACTCAATGGCGACAGCGTGGGGAGAAAGCATAAATGACCTTCTGGTCTAACCAGTTTGAGCCAATTATAACGAACTCTTAACAATATGAAAGAGGGGAATTTTCCGGAATACTGCTACTGCAACCGGGGAGCCCGGCTACAGTGCAGGCTATAGCTATAAATCGAGGGTGTAGACTTTTGATTTACGCTGAAAGTTATACAGCTCTTTCTTTTGAGCTGGCAGCGCATCAACATCTGCTGCTTTGAAACCCTGATCCAGAAACCAGTGACCGGTCACAGTGGTTAATACGAAGAGGCGCTGAATACCGGCGGCAATGGCGCGTTCGCGAACTTCATCGAGGATCCGCTCGCCGCGGTTTTTACCCCGATAATCGGAGTGGGTTGCTACGCAGGCAAGCTCGGCTGAGCCGTCATCAGGGTAAAGGTAAAGCGCGGCACAGGCGATGATCATGCCGTCCCGTTCTATCACTATAAACTGGTGAATTTCATTCTCCAGCCGCTCCCGGGAACGTTTCACCAATACACCACTTTCTTCCAGCGGTTTGATGAGATTGAGGATGCCGCCCACGTCGTCGATGGTGGCTTCCCGAAGCTGCTCATAGTGGTTTTCCATTACCAGTGAACCGGCACCGTCACGGGTAAATAATTCCTGCAGCAGGGCACCATCGGTTTCATAACTGACACAGTGAGCGCGAGGAATGCCCGCTGCCACGCTGGTAGTCAGTGCGCGAATAACCGTGGCTTCGGTCATCAGTTCATCGTCGCGGTGTAATTGTTCAAGCAGGTTTCGCTCAATGGTGCGAATAAGCTTACCGTCTTTACGGAAAATGCCCGAATAGTTAGAGAATACCACCAGTTTATCGGCTTCAAGCGCAATGGCGGCCTGGGTTGCCACATCTTCGTGAGACAGGTTAAACACTTCACCGGTAGAGGAGTAGCCCATTGGCGACAGTAGCACGATGGAGCCATCATTAAGGTGGTCATTGATACCGGTGGTGTCGATACGACGCACCTGACCGGTGTTCTCAAAGTCGACGCCATCGAGTACGCCCATCGGCTTGGCGACCACCAGATTACCCGTACACACACGAATATGTGCTCCGTGCATAGGTGAGTTGGGCAAGCCCATGGTCAGCAGTGCCTCAATATGGCAGCGCACCGAGCCGGCGGCGTCTTTCACGCAGTCCAGGGTTTCTTTATCGGTAATACGCACGTCATGACTAAAGCGCGCCTCGGTTTTACGCAGGGCTACCCGTTGATCAATTTGCGGGCGGGCACCGTGCACCAGCACCAGTCGTACCCCCAGACTGCTCAGCAGTGCGATATCCTGAATAATATTGGGAAAGTTATCGTCTTCAATGGCCTCGCCGCCAAACATCAGCACAAAGGTTTTACCCCGGTGTGCATTGATGTAAGGCGCCGAGCTTCTGAATAATCCAATACTTTCGTGATGCGATAGCACCATTTGCAGTTATCCTAACTTATCCAGTTTTTCCAGTTCTTCGTACAGTGCCTTGGTGACCGTTTCAGCACTGGTTCCGCCCAGAATATTGCGCTTATCCACGCCATATTCGAGTTGGAGAACCGGGTAAACATCTTCATCAATATCACTGCACACTGATTGCAGCTGTGCCAGCGATAAATCTTCAATGGGTGCATTCTGCTCCAGTGCCAGTAATACAACCTGACCCGAGATATCATGAGCCGTTCTGAACGGAATGCCTTTTCCTACCAGGTAATCGGCCAGCTCAGTGGCATTAGAATAGCCCTGGGCGGCGGCAATCCGGCAGCGTTCTTCGTTAAGTGCCAGACTGTCGAGCACTTCACAAGCGATACACAGACAGCAGTGCCATTGATTCACGGCATCAAAGGCACCTTCTTTGTCTTCCTGCATATCTTTGTTATACGCCAGAGGCAGACCTTTCATGGTGACCAGCAGCGCCTGCAAGTGGCCAAATACCCGGCCGCATTTACCGCGCAGTAATTCCAGCGCATCGGGGTTTTTCTTCTGCGGCATCAGCGATGAACCAGAGGTCACGCTGTCGCCCAGTTGCAGAAAACCGGCTTCGCCAGAATTATAGAAAATTAAATCTTCAGCCAGACGCGACAGGTGCATCATGCTGGTGCTGGCAGTAAATAGCAGCTCCAGCACGAAGTCACGGTCTGATACCGCATCCAGGCTGTTTAAGCAGGGGCCACTAAAACCAAGCTGGTCGGCGATTTCATGACGGTCGACCGGGTACGTGGTACCGGCCAGTGCACCAGAGCCCAGCGGGCACTGATTCATGCGCTCATGTAAATCGTTTAACCGGCTCAGGTCGCGTTTAAACATTTCCACATAGGCTAAGCACCAGTGCGGGAAACGAATCGGCTGGGCGCGCTGTAAGTGCGTATAGCCGGGAATAATCGCTTGCTGGTGACGACTGGCGGTATGCAGCAGGCTGCGAACCACTGCCGTCACATCGGCTTTTAATGACTCAATGTGGGTACGGCACCACAAGCGGAAATCCGTTGCAACCTGATCGTTACGACTACGGCCGGTGTGCAGCTTACGCCCCACGTCGCCGAGCTTGTCAATTAAGGCTGCTTCAACAAAGCTGTGAATGTCTTCTTCGCCACTGGCGTTAAAGTCGATTTCACCGGCTTGTGCCTGGGCTTTTAATTCGCTGAGTGCAGCTTCAAGTTGCTGCTGTTCCTCGTTGGTCAGCACGCCGGCTTTTGCCAGTGCCCGTGACCATACGATTGAACCTTCCATATCCTGCGCGGCCATGGCCTGGTCGAACGGCAATGAGTCGTTGACCTGACGGAACATGTTACTGCTGCCGGCAGCGAACCGGCCTCCCCACAATGCCATGATTACTCTCCCTGCTTTTTCAAGGCCGCAATACGGCTTGATAAACTGAACAGGCGGATAAAGCCTTCAGCGTGCTTCTGGTCGTATACGTCGTCGGCGCCAAAGGTAGCGAAGTCT
>JAYZXK010000490.1:0-4481 GCA_036141415.1 Pseudomonadota bacterium | reverse complement strand
GGTAAGCTTACCTGGGCACCAACTGAAGATATTTTATTAAATGTTAGCCAGCGCGTGTCCGATCGTCAGGAAGTAGGTGGATCTATCGGTGAATTCGAAACCGACAGCGTTTCACTGGGCTCTGAGTCGAAGATTAAAATTACCGCCGTGGATGGATCATGGTTACTCGGCGATACATCCAGTCTGAATTTTAAATATGCCAAATACTCGGAAGATGGCAGTTCACGTCCGGACGTAGAGTTAGGTCTTATGCCCGTACTGGGGGATTCCCTGGATATCAACAATCTTGACCAGATGGGTTATTTCGGGGTGCCAAGCTTACGTGACTATCCGGAGGGTGCAACCGCTGAAGAAATGGCAGCAATTGATGCTTTTAATGCCTCAGCTGCACCGTTGATTGCTCAGTATGGTTATGTTGGTGATGACGGTGAACTCAGCGGCGGCTCTGGCGTTGGTGCATACCCGACTTATAACAATCAGGATTTTGCCCGTGAGTCTTTCCAGGTCGGTTTCGATACTGAAATCTATACCGGTGACATGACTCACTTCCTGCACTTCGGTGCACGCTGGTCTGAACTGGAGGAAGATCTATCCCGCCTGTCCAACGGCTGGGGACGAATCAGCTACGTCGGTGGCTTAGGTGCAGATGGTGGTGACACGGATTTAACCAACGTCTTTTATGAAGCATCTATTGAGCAAATGAGTCTGGTCCAGGATGGTAGTGCAGTGTCATCGATCACTTCCTATGCAGAATCGATTGATTTTGAAATCAATGATGAAATCGAACACGGTGACTTTACCTACAATATTGGCTTGTTAGTCAGCCGCGATACCTTTTATGGTCAGGGCCTGCGGAAAAACAGTAGCAACGTCTCAGGCTACGAGTTAGCGCCGGGTGAAAAATACGAAATGTACAAAACCGACTGGAAAGACATGATCCAGCCGCGTTTGGGCGTAACCTGGGAATACGAAGAATCGGCTACCGTGTTTGCTAACTATGCCAGCTATAACCCGAATGCCAGTTCACTGGCGCGGGCGGCTTCCTGGGACCGTAATACCCGTCGTACCTTGTTAGTCCGATTTGATGAGAACGGTGACTTTGTGGATGCCGGCGGTGCTGCCGGTTCATCGGGCAAGTTCTTCGCTGACAATATGCGTCCGCGTCGTATTGATGAGTTTACAATTGGTACCACCAAAATGGTGACTAATGAGCTGTTTGTACGCTCGCACTTACGTTATCGCTACGGCAGTCACTTCTGGGAAGATATGCCTAACGGTGCGCGCTTGTACGGTGACTACGGTGATTTCGGTGGTGTACCAGCCAATATCGCAGAAAAAGGCCTGTACATTCCAAATCTCGACGCCATGCGCGAGGAAGTCGGTGGTTCGTCTTACGTCATTGCTGAAGTCGATGGCGGCCAGACCAAGTACTGGGAATGGAGTATCGAAGGTGAATACCAGACCGACAAATGGTATGTAAATGCGTCTTACGTGTGGAGCCACTACTACGGTAATTTCGACCAGGACAACACCACGGCTGGCAATGATGCCAACACCTTTATCGGTTCATCTTACTACGGTGACGGCCGCGGCCGAATGGTATGGGATAACCGTTACGGTAATATGATTGGTGATAAGCCGCACAAAGTAAAAGTGATCAGTACTTATACTGCTGACTGGGAAGGTGTGTTTGGTGCGTACTTTGTGTTCCAGTCGGGTGAAGCCTGGACTGCGTGGGATGGTACCCCTTACGGCTATTCATCAGGCACCAGTCGTTTTGCTGAACCGGCCGGTGGCCGCCGTGGTGCCAGTCACAGGCAAGTGGATTTAAGCTATACGCAAAACTGGGAATTTGTTGAAGGTTACACTGCGCGCTTCCGTGCTGATATCTTTAACGTGTTCGATAAGCAAACGGGCTATAGCTACAACCCCTATGTTGTCGACGAAAACTTTGGTACGCCACGTCAATACTATAACCCGCGCCGTATCCAACTGGCTGTTGGTGTGAAGTTCTGATTTCCGTATAAACCTCGTTGACTCACGACGGTTGAGCCACCTCTTTGAGGTGGCTTTTTTATATGCACCGATTATTTTGCCATGCAAAAGAAATTCAGCTTGTTGCCGTCGAGGTCGCGCACGTAGGCACAATAATAAGCATCCATACGCACACCAGGCTCACCTTCTGTGGTGCCGCCCAGCTCAAGGGCTTTGGCATAGAACGCATTGACCTGATCAGGATCAGTAGCCGCAATTGCCACCATACTGCCGTTACCCACGGTTGCAGGCTTCTCATCATAAGGGGTGGCGATGGCGAACATAGGCGCAGCAGGGTTGTTGCCCCACGCAATCATGCGCGGCGCGTCTATTGCGCGTTGTGCACCTGCCAGACTGAGCAGTTCGTCGTAAAAGGCAGCGGCCTTTTCAATATTGTTGGTACCAACGATAGTGTAAGCAATCATGTAGAATTCCTTGTTATTAACGGGCCACACTGGCTTGTAAGGTAATGTAGAGCAAGATCTTATAGCTCGGAATGAATCATGAACTATCCTGAACAGATCGATGTTCTCAACTGAATATGGGGGGAAATAGAGTAATCTCAATAAATCGTCTGCCGACGACTAACAAAACCCGGTCTGCTATAGCCTGTCTGGTCAAATTCTGGTAGTCTAAATAGGAATGATTGTTATTTAAGTGGTGCGCGCGTGATCGTAGCACCGTTCTGGCCAGCAGGTGCCGCTGATTAGGTGTTTTTTAGTATGACGTTATGGGAATTAGGTAAGTCAAAGTCTGCCAGGGTTACGCAAATTGACGCCTCCCTCGATCAACAGATTATTGCCCGTCTTAGCGAAATGGGCCTGTCTACAGGCCGTGATGTCCAGTGTATCCGACGCGGACCCTTAGGAGGGCCAATGGTCATGCAGTTAGGTGGTAGTGTATTTGCTATGGAGCACGATCTTGCCACCCGTATTCAGATTTCCCCCACTGACTGAAATATCCAGTTAGTCTAGATTCAGGACAGCCGTATTCATGCAACGCATTTTAATGGTAGGTAAACCCAATTGTGGTAAGAGTTTGCTGTTTAACCAGCTTACCGGTTTACGCCAGAAAGTCGCCAATTATCCAGGTATTACTGTTGAGATCACGCGCGGAAAGTGTGACCAATTCGAGCTGGTAGATTTACCCGGCGCGTATTCGCTAAATGGCCTTACTCGTGACGAAGTGATCGCCGTAGAGGAAATCAAACGTTCAGTTGCCGACGATGACACCTCGATGGTGCTGGTGGTGCTCGACGCCACGCGTCTGGCACAAAGCCTGGTGATGGGCCTGCAAGTACAGCGACTTGCCTTTGAGCATAACAAGCCGGTGATGTTTGCCCTTAACTTTATTGACGAAGTAAAGCGGGTGGGCGAGACCATTGATACCGATGGTTTATCAAAAGCGCTGGGCAGCCCGGTATTGGCGCTGTCGGCCCGCTCGCTAGATGGTTTACACGAGTTTAAGCAAAGCCTGCTGGGCATGGCTGGTGAGCCAGAGCGCTACGCTACAACCAACGGCACACCTCACGCAGAAGCGGCAGAGCGTAGTCAGGAACTGGCCAAAGACTTTGGTATTCAGCACGATATCGTGCTCAAAAACCAGAATCGTATCGATAACTTCATGCTCAACAACTGGACCGGCGGCCTTATCTTTATTGCGGTGATGTTTGTGCTGTTCCAGAGTATTTTTACCCTGGCTACGCCGTTAATGGACGGGGTGGAAAGCTTTATCGAAACCCTGGCCGGCGGTGTTGGCGCGGTGACTGCAGAAGGCGTGGTTCACGACTTTATTAACGACGCCATCTTTGGTGGTTTTGGTTCCTTTTTGGTGTTTGTCCCACAGATAATGGTGCTTACCCTGATCATTGGTCTGCTGGAAGACTCCGGTTATCTGGCCCGGGCGGCGTTAATGTGTCACCGGCCGCTCAGTTTCTTCGGCCTTTCCGGGCGCAGCTTTATTCCGTATCTATCCGGCCATGCCTGTGCCATTCCGGCCATCATGGCGGCGCGAACCATTGAGTCACCCCATAAACGCCTGATCACCATGCTGACTATTCCGCTGATGTCCTGCTCGGCACGCTTACCGGTATATGCTCTGTTGGTGGCAGTGCTGGTGCCTGCTAACGAAACTTTCCTGGGCATTTTCAACATGCAGGGCGCGGCCTTCTTTGGCCTCTATTTCTTTGGTATTTTCATGGCCCTGGTGGTCAGTCAGATCCTTAATCGTTTTTTACCCCGGGACCTGGAAAAAACCGATATGCCGTTCATTCTGGAGCTGCCAACGTACCGCTTGCCGCACTGGAAGCCACTGTTTCAACGCGTGTTAAACAGCGGCATTATGTTTATTAAGCGCGCCGGTCCGATTATCTTTATGGTGTCGGTAGGCATCTGGATCCTGGGCTATTTCCCACTGAACTCCACACTACAGGATTCCTGGTTAGGGCA
>JAYZXK010000489.1:0-6485 GCA_036141415.1 Pseudomonadota bacterium | reverse complement strand
ACCGTCACCGTCGAAGCCGTCCAGCACTGAAGTTGGCAGAACACCAACATCTGCAGTCCAGAACTGACGGTAGTCATTGGTTTCAGTAGTACGACGGCTGAAGATTAACTCACCGTACATGGTGATAGAATCAGACAGGTTGTAATCACCCGTTGCGTACAGTGAAGTGGTAGTGGTTTCTGGTACTACCGTTTGCTTTGCCAGGTAGGGGTGGTTCAGATCCCACCAGCCTTCACTGGCGTAGTCGTTACCGTAAGATACCGGGTACCAGCCATCTGGCGTGGTAAAACCAACATCTGCTTCGTTAATGCTTTCGAAGCCGTTTGCTGCGAAGAAGCCATCGTAATCGTAAGCAGCTTGTAAGCTACCGCCATACGCGCTTGAAACGCCGCCGTATAACCACAGGCCGTAACCCGTTTCGCTACAGTGAGGCTTACCAGTACGTGGATCGATAGGATCAGAACGTGAACCGTCTTCCAGGAACTGTAAACGCTCGGTACAGTTGAAGTAGTCACGGTCGCCACGGCTCAGCATCGCAGTATTACGGTAGTCAGCAGTTACACGGAATGAACCTTCTGCAAACTCTTCACCGTAAGAGATGTTGATACGCTTGTCTTCACCGCCTGACTCAAAAGGCTGGCTGATATCAACAGTAATTGTTTTGTCGTCGCCTTTCTTGGTGATGATGTTGATTACACCAGCAACCGCGTCTGAACCGTACAGTGCAGAAGCACCGTCTTTCAGGATTTCAACACGCTCGATAGCAGACAGAGGAATACTGTTCAGGTCGAAGGCTGATACTGCACCACGAGTACCAGCAGGACCGGCACGACGGCCGTTTAACAGGATCAGGGTACGGTTTGCACCAAGACCACGCAGACCAACTGTCTCAGCACCGGTACCACCGTCGGTTACGAAACCAACAGTCAAAGCGGCGGTGATCTGGCTTGAACCTGCAGCTGCAGTACTGGTTCTTAATAATTCGCCCAGTGTTTTCAGACCTTCCTGCTCGGCGTCTTCAACACTGATAATGTCGATAGGTGTATCGTTAGCAAACGCATCAGTACGAATACGTGAACCAACAATGGAGATTTTTTCTACTGGTTCAGCGCCATCTTCAGCTTCTTCCTGAGCGAAGACCTGTGGAGTTGCTAACAACCCCATAGCTGTGATGACTCCAATAGATAACTTATGGAGTTTATTATCGTTATTCATGTGAATCCCTGTTTTCTGCCGCATCAATGTGCTATCAAACGTGCAATCTTCGATAACACATCTGTATGCAACTATAATTATTTATATTCAAACAACCCCACCAACAAACGTTATTTTACGTTGTTACTGCGATGGCTTTGCCTGTCAACCAAATTAGAGAAGCTGACACTCTGAAAGTTAATTAAAAATCTATGTGGTGTCAAATAAATGGAACTTTTTTCCCTTTTGCTTGCCGCAAGTGTATTGCTTATATATATCAATAAGTTACATTAATCTCTCTGGCAACTTTAAGTTACAGTGACATGGCCTTTTTCGCATTAATGACGTTATTACGATGGAATAATCTGTTTTGTTCGTTTTGTGAACAGAAAAGATGTTAAAACAACAAGCATAAAGCAAGATAAAGGCGTGCTGAGAACACGCCTTTGAGGTAGTGCAGTGATGAGCTGCACACTGGAGCAAATTAAAACTGGTAAGAGGCGAATAAACGCAGGGTTCTTGGCTGACCAGGCCCTACAAACTCGGTAGACTCGATATCGTCATAAATATCTTCCAGAACTTCATCGGCCTCGCCGTAGGTACCAAAGGTTTCAAACTCGGTATCAAACACGTTTTCTAAACGCAGACCCAAGGTAATGCCGCTACTGTGGGCATAAGTGGCACTCAGGTTTACCAGGGTATAGCCGTCCAGTTCGCGGTTTTCGTTGGCTTCATCGCCGCGGAAATACTGGCCAGAGGCGTAATCCACATCGGCGCTGATATACAGGTTTTCAATTACCGGGTAGGTGACCTCAAACCCGGCCTGCCATTCCGGCTGGCCCGGAATGTTATCCCCGGGCATTACCTGACGCCCCGGCCCCATAGGGTTTTGTGGGCTAAATGACAGATAAGGGGTTTCAAACGTGGCCTGCAAATAGCTCACATTGGCTGAGATCTCCATATCTTCATATTGCTGCAGCAGGCTGAACTCGGCGCCCTGACGACGGGTTTTATCCACGTTCACAAAATAGCCCACAGAGGCACGGTCGCCCGCTTGCTGGAATATAATGTCGTCTTTACTTTCACTGCGGAATAGCGCTGCGTGTAGTAAGCCGTTCTCTAGCGAGTAGTTTACGCCCAACTCCAGGGTGTCGGTGCGTACCTGATCAAGCGGTGGATCGGCCACAAAACCGTTGGGTAATTTACAAGGATCGTCTTCGTCCGCGCAGCTTAACTCTGCAGGACTCGGCGTACGTGATGACTGGCTGTAAGAAGCATAGGCGTGATAACCATCTTTGCGATAATGGAGGGTCGCAGACGGATTAAAACGGCTGAACTCATGGTTACCGTTTAGTGAGCCTTCGCCCACTTCCACGCCATCTACCATATCAATAGTCGACTTGTTGTAACGGCCGGCAAGGGCCAGTTGCCAGTGCGGGTTTAACTCAATCACGTCACTGACAAACAGGTAGGTGTGTTTTACATCGGTATTCAGGCGCACCCGTGAGCCTTCGTCGAATACGCCAATGCCGGTTACGCCGCGGCTGTCTTGCGGAGTATCGTTATCCAGAACCGCAAATTCAGTGTCACTGCGAAACGAGATGTCAGCGGTATCAATACCCAGACCAACTACCCAGTTGTGAGTTAACGAGCCAGATTGAGTCACGCCGGCCAGCTCTGCACTAAAACCATAGCTCTCCTGCTCGGTTAAGCTGGTATTGGCAGTACCGTCCAGGGTATCCGGGTCAGCGTCAGAAATGGCTTCCAGTGGTACCAGCGGATCGAAGCCAACAAACTGAATGGCATCATCTTCCTCAAATTCTTCTTCTTCTTCGTCTTCTTCCTCTTCACCGCCCTCGGCTAATTCGGCTTCTTCATCTTCTTCACACAATGTTGCACCATAGCCTACGTCACATTCCTCGTAGTCACTGTCGTCACCATTGTAAGTTTCGATTTCATTTTCGCGAAAGTAAGCGTTAACACGCACCACTAAATCATTATCGAGTTGCCATTCGTGATTGAGGTTAACAAAGCGCAGACTGGTAAAGGTTTGATCCGGGCGGGTATAAATCGCATCGCGGCCTTCATAAGGGATCAGATCAACCGGAATAGCCCCGTTACCAATCAGGTCGTTATCATTAGCGGCCAGGGTAATTCGGGTAGCTGAGTCTTTATCTTTATGGGTAATGTTAGCCAGGCCTTGTTTGATATCACTGGGTGAATAGTCACGCCAGCCGTCTTCTTCGTATTTATTCACATTAATGTAGTATCCCCATTCACCGTTGTTGCCACCGGACTCCAGGTTAATACCCTGCTGGCCAAAGTCGCCGCCCATCACGGTGACTTTGTTATGCGGAAAACTAAAGCCGTCTTTACTGTTTAAAATCAGCGCCCCGCCCAGCGTATTCTGGCCGAACACGGGGTTTGCGCCAGAGACCAGCGTGACCGATTCCAGTGCGGTCGGTGGGATGAGGTCCCAGTTTACCGTATCACCGAAAGGCTCGTTAAAACGGGTACCATTAAAATACACCGCCAGGCCCTGCGGTAAGCCCAGCAGTGGTGAAGCCGTAAAGCCGCGGTATTGTAAATCAGCCTGGAACGGATTGTTTTGCACATCGTTAATCGACACGCTGACCAGTTGATTATCCAGGATCCGCGCCAGCGAGTTACCGTTGTCTACATCCAGTGCATCAGCTTCAATTGTCTGGCTGGCCGGTGAATACTCCGTTAAACCGGAAACAAAACTCAGCGGTGACTGTCCATATACGGTGATCTGTTCGACATCAGCCTGATTGTTCTGGGCCTGCACCTGAAAACTGCCTGCGATACAGGCTGCAAGGTAGAGATAAGAGGTTTTTTTCATTGAGTTACTTCCAGTCCGTTTTCATCGATACATTACGCTGCTGGTTGCTATCACCAGGGCTTGTATTTTTTGTGTAATAAAGTGGTTAAGACGACGTAAGTATGAGAAGAGATGGGCGGTTATCCAAGGGAGCTATTCCCTTATATAACCGGGAAAAGTTCCCGGTTTTGGCCATTGCGACTTTCGCTACAGACCAAGTAATTAGGGATATAGTGCCAAAGTACTAATTCGCGGTGAGGTAGTCAGTGCGGTCAGCTTTCGTATATGATGCAAAGCCATTTACTTAACCAACAGGTGCTGCATTTATGACAAAAGCCAAAATACTGGCTGTCCCGACCAATATCATTACCGGCTTTCTTGGCGTAGGTAAAACATCAGCCATCTTACATTTATTAGCGCAAAAGCCAGCGGATGAACGCTGGGCCATTCTGGTTAATGAGTTCGGCGAAATAGGCATTGATAAGAGCTTATTTAATGGTCAGTTGAATAATCAAAGTAATGTTTTTATTCGGGAAGTGCCGGGCGGTTGTATGTGCTGTGCGGCAAGTCTGCCCATGCAGATAGCCCTAAACCAGTTACTGGCAGAATCACGTCCTCATCGGCTGATTATAGAACCTACCGGTCTTGGCCACCCCAAAGAAGTCATGCAGGTTCTCACTGCCGAGCACTATCAACCGGTGCTATCCATCCATAAAACTATCACTTTGGTGGATGCCCGCAAACTGAGAGATGCAAGATATACCAGCCATGATACCTTCAATCAGCAACTGGCTATCGCCGATGTTGTTGTAGGCAATAAACAGGATTTGTATAGCACTGACGATGGTGAGCGTTTAGCGCAATATGTGAGTGAACATTGCCAGACGGGTACGGCAGTAATGCTAACTGAGCATGGGCACATAGCGTTGGAGACTCTGGATGGGGCCGCCGTTAACTATCAACAACCGCATCATCATGAAAAGCATGATCATCAAGAGCACCATCACCACGACCACGGCCATCATCATACTGCCAGCGATAAGCCACTGGCTGCAGAGCAAGAGTTGCCAATTGGAGGCATGTTATCGGCTGAAAACAGCGGCGAAGGGTATAACAGTGTGGGTTGGCGATTTGCACCGGATTGCGTGTTTGATTACCACCAACTGCGCTTACTGTTAGCGAGCGTGGAAGCAGAAAGGCTAAAAGGCGTATTTATTACCGATACCGGCATATTTGGCTACAACCTCACGGCGGATGGATTAACCGAAATAGCCCTTGATGAATGTGTCGAGAGCCGGGTTGAAATCATTGCTACTGAGCTTCCTTCTGATTTGCAGACCAACTTGCAGGCGTGTGTAAGTAGTGAGATGAGTTAGCGAATTTTTTATAAAAGGAGGCTTTGCTACGGTTGTGAGTTGTTATGTTATACTATATCATTCGCAGCCTTTCTCACTCACATTCACATAATCAATGAAGCAGTCGTTATTATATTCATTATTCGTTTTATCCGCTGGTGCAGCAGCGCAGGATAACAGTTTACCCGAAACACAAAACCCGGCGCAGCCAAACGGTGAAGAGGTCGAGCATATCGAGGTGAAAAAGCACTATCAGCCTTATCGGGGCAATGTGCCATTAATCGATACGCCACAGGCGGTTGATAGCATTAACGCTACCTTGCTGGAAAACCAAGGGATTACCCGGTTTATTGATGCGCTGGACTTTTCACCGGCTATTGTGCGCCAGAATAATTCCGGTGGCATGTTCGATAGCTTTGCCATTCGTGGTTTTTCCGGCGATGAAAACAATCCTACCGGTTATCTGGTTAACGGCTTTAACGTGCGTGGTTACAGTGGCAACAGAAGCACCGCGAATATTCAGACCATTGAAGTGATGAAAGGGCCGGGTTCGGCCCTCTACGGGCAGGGCGAGCCGGGTGGCACTATAAATGTGATCACCAAAAAGCCGCAGTTTAATGAGCAGGGTTATATTCAGGGCACCGTTGGTAACTTCGATAAAAAGCAGGTCGAGTTCGACTACACCAACGGGCTTAACGATGAACTGGCCTTTCGCCTGAATGGCTCTTATGAAGACTCAGATACTTATCGTGATCACGTTTTTTTCAAGAACCTGAATCTGAGCCCCACGTTAATCTGGAACATATCGGCCGACACCAGCCTGAGCTACGAAATGGAAATCCTCGACCAGGAAAAACCACTCGATCGCGGCGTATTTATACTGGATAACAATTTTGATGACGTTGATCCGGAAGCGTTTTACGGTGATGTTCGAGACGGTGCTCACGAGGTCAAAGCGGTGGGGCACCAGCTGGTGGTGAATCACGAACTGAACGTGGACTGGCATTTATTATCCGGGGTCGCTTATCGGGATTCGTCCATGCAGGGCATGTCTTCTGATACCGAGCTTTCAGCGGGCCGACAATTACTGTATA
>JAYZXK010000488.1:0-5825 GCA_036141415.1 Pseudomonadota bacterium | reverse complement strand
TGGATTTGTTTGATGCGTTGTACCTCATCAAGCAATACTTCTAAAGCCGGGATGTTAAAATCACGCTCCAGTAAAGTAGGAAACACATGATGCTTTCGGTAACTGTGCGCCAATAAATCCCAGACCGGCTCAATGACATCGCTGCCGTGGGTATCGACCCTAAGATCTTCGGCTTCTTCATAATGGCCGGCAATATGCCCATAAACTATGCGTTCCGACGGCAGACCATCAATAAACGCGTAGGGATCGTACCGGTGATTAATCGAATTTACATACACGTTATTGACGTCGAGCAACATTTTACAGCTGGCTTCAGACAACACCGCATTAATAAACTCGAGTTCTGTGAGTTGCTGGTTGGGCGCAATATAATAAGACACGTTTTCCAGCACCAAAGGGCGTTCAAGAATGTCCTGGACCACTTTCACCCGCTGGGCAATATAGCTTACAGCCTCTTCAGTAAACGGAATCGGCATCAGATCGTACAAGTGCCCTTCGGCTGAGCAATAACTTAAATGCTCACTGTACAACTCGATGTTATAGCGATCGAGAAAGTGCTTAAGCTCTTGCAAAAAGCGGTGATCCAGGGGATCCGGACCACCAATAGACAAGGATAATCCATGGGTAGTGAACACGGCCTGCTTTACGCAACGATTAAAATCTTCGCGATATTTGCCCCCGAGCGGGATCCAGTTTTCAGGTGCTACTTCCCAGAAATCCACATTTCCGGGAAGAACAGGCAGCACATCATCCAACATTTCCCTGCGTAGGCCCAGACCAGCACCCTGTAACTTAACAGCCATGAACTACTCCTGTGATGACTGGCTTAAGCGGCACCACCGCACTTACCTTCACCACATTTACCTTCTTTCTTGGCTTTTTTATCACCACCGCATTTGCCTTCGCCACATTTACCCTCTTTCATGGCTTTCTTCTCGGCACCGCATTTGCCTTCACCACACTTACCTTCTTTGTGGGCTTTCATGCTCTCGCCGCACTTACCTTCACCACATTTGCCTTCTTTGTGGGCTTTCATGCTCTCGCCGCATTTACCTTCACCACATTTGCCTTCTTTGTGGGCTTTCTTGCTTTCGCCGCACTTGCCTTCGCCACACTTACCTTCTTTGCTTGCTTTCTTGCTTTCGCCGCATTTACCTTCGCCACACTTACCTTCCGGCGCAAACTGCATGTAGCCAGACTCTAATTGTTGAGCACCAAACGGATTAACCGTATCAGCCATCGCCATAGACGACATGGAGGTTAAAACCACCGCACCCAGTGCGCTTGCAATACCATTTTTGTTTACTTGTTTCATCGTCTTATTCCTATCGGGTCAACTAATTGTTATCTCTTTCACTATAGACCGGGGGCTATAAAATTATATTTCGTTTACCGAAAAAAAAACCACTTATTCATCGTAAGTGGTCTTTGTTACTCGCACAATATACTTATCAGTCTGCTTTATAACCGATCCTGAATCCACCCCAGTGACGATTATTAACAAAAATAGGGGCTGACAGATCATGCATAACCTCGCCGGTATCCCGCTTATAAGTTTGCAAAAGGAAGCTCTCGGTATTACTCCCACAGCGAGAGCCGGTGTAATCATTAAATATACGTTTGGTACGACTCTTAGCCAGGTCTGTTTCATAGTTGCCGGTCATTTTATGACTAAACTTTTTATTATGGGTGGGGAGATAGCCGTTCACATCCACCGCACCAGCGTAGATAATAAAGTCGTTTTGCTCCAGAATTGGTTCTTGCAACACAGGTAGCTCTGCATCAGTGAATTTGTCGAAACCGGTAGTAAACTTCTGCGGATTAGTATTGGGCACCGGTTGGTAGTTAAAATCAAATAATGCCTGCTGTGACAGCCGCCCCTGCTCGATGGCCTGTTCAAACAACTTACCAATTCGCTGCGCAGTTTCCTGGGCAATGCGCTGCACTTTTGCATTGCGGTTATGTAAATCGAAGACCTGCAACTGGCGGAAAATATCCTCGGTCTGGTGACTCAACGCCAGTACCTTCTCCGATACTTCACCTAACTCAGCTTCAAGGTGACGGGTATTTTCATGTAACTGCATTGCATTGGCACTGATACCACGATTGGCCTCACCATGTTCATCCACGGTATCTTTCATCACTGTCATAGAGTTGGCTGCAGCGCTCGAAGCTTCGCTGGCGGCTTTAATTAAATCAGATGACTCAGTAATCATCTGGCTCATTTCATCACCGGCATTTGCTACCTTTTCTATGGCCATTACGGAATTCTGGCTACACTGATTGATTTCACTGAGCACTTCATCAATTCCCTGCGTCGCGTCAGTGGTTTTTTTCGCTAAGTCACGCACTTCGTCGGCCACTACCGCAAAGCCCCGGCCCTGTTCTCCGGCTCGCGCAGCTTCGATGGCGGCATTAAGCGCCAGCATGTTGGTCTGGTCGGCGAGCTGATTGATAGTAGTGGTAATACTGCCGATGGATTCTGCACTACTGCGTAGTGTCTGAAGCATAGCCTTTGAGTCATTAATCTGACTAATTAGCGTGGCTTGTTGGTCAAGGAGATTATTGAGTAACTGGCGACTACGCTGCGTCATTTCGTCAGAAGTCTGTATCTTATCTTCTGCCATAACAGCATGTTCAACAAGTTGCTGGTTGCCGGATTCGATATTTTCAATACGCTGAGCAATCTCTTTGATACTGTCGACCTGCTGGTTGAACATTGAGGTTAGCTTATCTAAAAAGTGCGAAACACTTGCCCCACCGATAGCAATCCGGCTGGCCGACTGACTGATCATTTCACCTTTCTGAGAAAACTCATTCACTGCCTGGGGCCTATCTTCCTGAACCCCATCCTGATTCTGTGAAGCAAAGTAGGTAAATCCACACGACAACAAGCCGACAACAAAAGCAACAACGCCTAATGATAACTGGAAAAACCCGAGCGCGAGACTACCGATACAGATTATAACAAACTGACTGATTGTAATTTTCACAGCGATTGACTTCTTAATGTATTGTTATAACAAACCTGTAACAACTATAGCTTATGTTTTTGAAAGTTACTGCAAATTATAGCCGAAAGTATGATACAAACAATATTAATGTATAAGGAGTTACACGCGTTATTTGATGCTGAGTTTATTGCTCTACAGATTTACACGATTGCACGATAGGGGTCCCGGTCTTCGCCGAGCGAAACCGGGATGACATTCTTTCTTTTATTAGTGCTGTGTATGGTCCTCTTTTTAACTCTACGATTGAAAGAAGGGGATCCCGGTCTTCGCCGAGCGAAACCGGGATGACGGGTCTATATTTATGCTTTTTTGTACTCTCACATGGGGGTGAAGTCAGACCGTTATGCCTGTGGCATAACGCAGCTGGCTGAACGCGAGCCATGGATGGCGAGCTGGATGCCCGCTACAGGGATGTATCACTAAAGGACGCTGTTCGAAGAATGTTAATGGATATGACCCTCGTAAGCGTCCGGTGATCCCACTTAGTCTTTAGCAAACAGCCATGGTAGCAGTAGCTCGATATCGGCTTCAGGTTGGCTGAGCATTTCAAGGCTTTTCATTACGTATTCGAACACATTAAGGTCGTTGGCTTTGGCCGTTTCGATGATGCTGTAGAGGATAGCACTTGCGTTAGCGCCGGTTGCTGTCTGGCTGAACAACCAGTTTTTCCGGCCAATGACGAACGGTTTTATTGCTCGCTCTGCACGGTTGTTATCGATGTTCAGTTGCCCATCTAGTGTGTAGCGTTCCAGTTTATGCCATTGATTCAGACAGTATTGTATCGCTTCGCCCAGTTTGGTTTTGGGCAGCACTTGTTGTGCAGATTTGTTCAGCCAGGTATGCAGTTGGTTGAGTAGCGGCAGACTTTTCTCTTGCCGGAGGGTATAGCGCTCTTCTGCTGTGTGTTGTTTTAACTGTGTTTCGATACGATAGAGTTTCTGGATATGGTTTAGTGCCCAGTCTGCTTTGCCGCTGCTTTTATTACCGGCACCTTTTTTGGCCTCCATAAACTTACGGCGGGCATGGGCCCAGCAGCCAACTAAGGTGGCTTGCGTTTGTTCATAGCCAACATAACCGTCGACTTGTAGATAGCCGTTATAACCGGCAAGGAAGTCCACTGCACATTGCCCGGCTCGACCATTGTGATAATCGTACAGCACGATGTTGGGTATCGCTGAGCCGGTAATTGTCGCTTGCGGTGAATCTGTACCGGTGGCATACAGCCACATGTAGCTCGTCGATTTATCGGAATCGACAACTTTCAGCGTGGTTTCATCCGCCTGGATAACCGGTTGTTTTAACAGATGCTGATGGAGCTGGTCGTAGAGGGGCTTAAACAACTCAGCACAGCGGATTATCCAGTCTGCCATGGTCTTGCGGCTTATCTCGATACCATGTTGTTTAAACATGGCTTCCTGCCGGTACAGTGGCAGGCCATACTGGTATTTGCTGGTGATTATCTGGCTTAGCAGGCTGGGCGTCGCATAGCCTTTGGGGATAACACTATGTGGCACCGGCGCTTGTTTGATAGTGTTACTAATGCCGTCTTTGTCGCAGGTGCGGCACGCATACTTCGGGCGAACATGCTCAATCACTTTCACCTGAGCAGGAATAAACTGAAGCTTCTCAGATTTATCTTCGCCGATGCGGTGTAATTCGTTGGCGCAGCAGTTACAGATTTTCTCGTCTTCAGGGATATCGTGAATGATAACCTCACGGGGTAAATCCTTGGGCAGTGGCTTGCGCTTGGGTTTATTGCGCGTATAACTAATCGCTTCCTGCTCTGGCGTTTCGACCTCAGCAACTAGTTCTTCGGCCTCATTAAACAGTTCACCCTGACCAGGGTGACCTTCGGTACTTTTACCGAACTGTTTATGTTGGGCAATGCGGAACTGCTCTTCGAGATACTGATACCGGTTATTCAGTTCCTCAAGCTGCTGCTCCAGCTCAGCGATGCGACGTTGATAATCTTTTTCGTTCATAGGGTTAGTATCGCCGATTAAGGCACTGATTACCCTACATTATTCAGACTATTTCGTGATCGATAATCGCTGTTTATGATCATCCGTTATAAGCCGGAGGCAGTGTAATGCAAAGGCTGATGGCCTATCACATCAAAGCCCGATAACAACCATTGCAACTGTTGTTCGCTCAGGTGCATGTGTTGTAACTCAGCATCATTCGGCCATTTAAAGCGGTGCTTCTCAAGGCGTTTATACCACAGCGCGAAGCCGGTTTTATCCCAGTAGAGGATTTTGAGTTTATCGCGCTTTTTATTACAGAAGACAAACAGGGCATCCTGGAAAGGGCTGAGTTGCATTTGTTGCTCAACCACCACAATCAGACCGTTGATGGACTTACGGAAATCGACGATATCCATGTACAGGTAAATGTCGGCAGGTTCGACGAACATCTTCATTCGTTAAGTGCCTTCATCAACGCCGCTAACCAATGCGGTGGTACTGTAATGGGTAAACTGAGTTGGCCGGAGCCATAAGCCAACGTAATCTGTTCAGTCGCAGCAGTAAACTCCTGAGATTCAACCGTGGTGACTTCTCGTTTAACCTGAACAAACTTGCCTTGAGTTTGTAGCAAACGTATATCACTGCGCCTGGCGTAAAAGGTTTGGATATTGATATGTTGTTGTCGGCAGAATTCGACAGCCGAGAGGCCACTGTGTTGTTGCTGTTTGAATAATTGTCGCCATTCTTGCTGGCTGCGCTGAGGGTTTCGCATGACGTACTCCTTTTAAAAAGGACACCATGCCGTAGCTATTTCAGAATTTGAATGTGGGGATCACCGGACGGATAC
>JAYZXK010000487.1:0-5266 GCA_036141415.1 Pseudomonadota bacterium | reverse complement strand
GTTAAGTTTTACGGTGATGTTATGGGGCTGGTTGAGACCGGCCGTGACGATATGGGGCGGGTTTATTTTAAGTGCTGGGATGAACAGGATCACAGTAGCTACATTATTCGTGAAGCTGAGCAGGCAGGCGTTGATTTTGTCGGCTTTAAAGTGCTCGACACTGCCACCCTGGATAAGCTGGAAAAAGACTTAAATGCTTATGGCGTTGAAACCCGTCGCCTGGAAGCAGGTGACCTGCTGGAAACCGGCGAGCGCGTGCGCTTCACGTTACCCTCCGGTCATGAATTTGAACTCTATGCAGAGAAATCCAAAGTGGGTAACGGTATGGGCCTGACCAACCCGGCACCCTGGTATAGCCAGAGTGAGCACGGCATAGCGCCAGTACGTTTGGACCATATGCTGCTATACGGACCAGACATCGCCAAAGTAAAAGCGATTTTTGAAGATGTACTGGGCTTTTATCTGGTTGAGCGCGTGTTGGCCGAAGATAACGAAACCGAAGCCGGAATCTGGTTGTCCTGCTCGCACAAAGTGCACGACATCGCCTTTGTGGAGTATCCCGAGCCAGGCAAGCTGCATCACACCTCGTTTTTAATGGAAAGCTGGGAACGAGTGCTGAGGGCCGGTGACATTATGTCGATGAACGAAGTTGCCGTGGATATTGGCCCAACGCGCCACGGTATTACCCGCGGCTGTACTATTTATGCCTGGGATCCTTCCGGCAACCGCTTTGAGACCTTTATGGGCGGTTATCACCCTTACCCCGATTACGAAACCATTACCTGGACCTGGGATAACTTTGCCCAGGGGCTCGACTATCCGCAGCGCAAGCTGCACGAGAGCTTCCTGACGTTAGTGAGCTAACCACAAACCAAAAAGGAAAAATAATGAACGACAGTATTGCTGCGCCGAAAGAGCAATTCGACACTTCGCTACATTACGTACGGGTGACAGGCAAACGAGACGACGGATTTGTTGAGTTCGATTTCAGTGTTGGCCAGCCCGAAGTGGCGCTGGAAATGGTGCTTAAACAGCAAGACTTTGAAAAGTTTTGTGCAGAGCAAAAAGTGATTTTTCTCGATGACGAGGCGGTGGCTTCTGATGACGAGGAAAAGAACGCCTTCCAGTGGAGCCTGCACGACGCTACTCATCACTTTCGTGATAAGTAGACAGGCAAAGTTAAGAGGAAAGAGTTATGCAAATAGATGTACAAACGGTCAATATCGAACAGAAAAACCAAACCTTTACGCACTTAAAGAAGCGCTTTGGCGATAAAAAAATCCCTTCGCGCTATCAGGAAGCGAGCTACGATCTGCAGGCCGTAGAGAACCTGCATTATCGTCCTACCTGGGCGCCTGAGCAGGAGCTGTACGATCCGAATTTAAGCAAAATTCGGATGAACGACTGGTATGACTTAAAAGATCCCCGCCAATTTTATTACAGCACTTATACGCTCAATCGCGCCAAGCAACAGGAAACCATGGAGTCTAACTTCAAAACGGTTGAGTCACTGAAACTGATAGAAGGTATGCCTGACCCGGTGCTGGCCATTGCTCAGGATTTACTGATCCCACTACGTCACGTCAATTATGCCGCCAATATGAACAATACCCTGGTGTGTGGCTACGGTTATGGCACCGTGTTTACCCAACCTTGTGTTTACCACGCCATGGATAACTTAGGCATTGCCCAGTATCTGTCGCGCCTTGGGTTAATGATTGGCGATGTGGAAGCACTGGAAGCGGCCAAACAAGACTGGATGGACAGCGATGCCTGGCAACCGCTGCGCCGCTCGCTGGAAGATTTAATGTGTGTGCGCGATCCGGTGGAAGTCTTCATTAAACAAAACTTTGTGCTTGATGGCCTGCTGTATCCGCTGGTGTATCAGCGCATTGTTGACCAGAACCTGGTGGAGCAGGGCGGTTCGGGGATCTCTATCCTCACCCAGTTTATGACTAACTGGTATCTGGAGTCCAAGCGCTGGGTGGATTCAGTGCTCAAAACCATGGCGGCTGAATCAGCGGAGAATAAAGTCGTGCTGGAAGAATGGGTGGATACCGCCGCCAATCATTTTACTTCGGTGTTATTGCCGGTAGCAGGCTTAGCCGTAGCAGGTAATCAGGCCGATGAACTGGTTAGCGAGGCGCACGATGAGCTATTACAGCGCGCCAAAAAAGCCGGTTTGTTTAAGTAGGAAGCATCATGTCTAAAGTATTTATCATTTTACAGGCCAATGAAGAGACCCGCTCCATCGTGGAAGCCATTGAGCAGGATAACCCGGACGCCGAAGTAGTGCACGAACCGGCCATGGTAAAGGTGCAGGCCGAGGGCAACCTGGTGGTGCGCCGCGAAACCATTGAAGAAGAAATTGGCCGTGAGTTCGATATGCAGGAACTCAACATCAATCTAATCACGCTCAGCGGCAACGTCGATGAAGACGAAGACGCTCTGACACTCACCTGGAACAGCTAGGAGACCATCGTGGATATTAAAAAGACCCCAAAGAAACTCAACGTTAAAGAGAAGTATCGCTTAATGACCCGCGATCTGGCCTGGGAGCCAAGCTATCGCGACGAGAAAGAAATCTATCCTTATGTTGATTACGAAGGCATTAAGGTGCACGACTGGTCGAAGTGGGAGGATCCGTTCCGTTTAACCATGGATGCCTACTGGAAATACCAGGCAGAAAAAGAGCGTAAGTACTACGCCATTATTGATGCTCATGCGCAGAATAACGGCCACCTGAACGTGACCGACGCCCGTTACCTGACAGCTATTAAGCTGTTCCTGCAGGGCATTAGCCCTGGTGAGTATGCGGCCCACCGCGGCTTTGCCCGGGTTGGTCGTGAGTTTGCCGGGGTTGGCCCGCAGGTCGCGTGTCAGATGCAGTCCATCGACGAAATCCGTCATGCGCAAACCCAGGTGCATGCCATGTCGAACTACAACAAGTTCTACAATGGCTTTAAAGACTTTGCCAGTCAGCGGGATCGCATCTGGTACACCTCGGTACCCCGTTCGTTCTTCGATGACGCTATGGCAGCCGGTCCCTTTGAGTTCCTGATTGCCATTGGTTTCTCATTCGAATATGTCCTGACCAACCTGCTGTTTGTACCGTTTATGTCGGGCGCGGCATACAACGGTGATATGGCCACCTGTACCTTTGGTTTCTCAGCCCAATCAGATGAAGCCCGCCATATGACACTGGGTCTGGAATGTATCAAGTTTATGCTGGAGCAGGATCCGGACAACATTCCCATTGTGCAGAAGTGGATTGATAAGTGGTTCTGGCGCGGTTGTCGTCTGCTGACCCTGGTTGCGGCCATGATGGACTATATGCTGCCGAAGCGTGTGATGTCATGGCGTGAAGCCTGGAATATCTATGGTGTGGAAAACGGTAACGCGCTGTTCCGTGACCTCGCCCGTTACGGCATTAAACCGCCAATGCACTGGGATGACGTGGAGAAGTCCATCGATCACACCTCACATCAGATTATGCTGGGTCTGTATCAGTGGAAGTTCGGTACGGCCTTCCATTCCTGGACACCTACCGCCAGCGACATTGAGTGGTTAAAAGAGAAGTATCCGACCACTTTCGAAAAATACTACCTGCCGCGCTGGGAGTATGCCATTGCGCAAAAAGAAGCCGGTGGCGAATACAACAACTTTGGTCTGCCGAAGCTGTGTCAGACCTGTCAGTTACCTTGTCTGTTTACTGAGCCGGATGATCCAACGCAATTGTGTCACCGTGAAACAGAGTACGAAGGCGAGAAGTATCACTTCTGTTCTGATGGTTGTCAGCATGTGTTTGAACAGGAGCCTGAGAAATACGTGCAAGCCTGGCTTCCTATGCCAGCCCTGATGCAAGAGCCACTGAAAGGTGACCTGGCTGCCTGGATGGAGTGGGTAAGCCTTGAGCCTACGGCAGCGGGCGAATATGCCAGCTCAGAAGACAAAGCCAACTTTGAGAAATGGCGCAAGCAGGTGTCGACCGACTAATCACCGTCTTTAACCGCTGCCCGGCCAGTCCGGGCAGCCTTAGCCTGCCAGCGCAGGTGTAACAGGAGAATTATTATGGCAGTTGTAGCAAATGGCGAGTACAAGTTCCCGTCGCGAGACCGGGTAGAAAATTACTATGGTCATCAGTTGTTATTTGCATGCTGGGATCATCACATGCTGATGGCGGCGCCTTTTATGTTGTTTGGCGCGCCGGATCAGAAGCTGGGTGACATTATTGAACAGCAGTTAAAGCCACTGATGCAGCCGGATCCCGATTTCGACAAGATTGACTGGGACGCTATTGAGTGGACTAAAAGCGGTGAGCCGTGGACGCCCGACTTTAATAAAACAGTTAAGGAAAATGGCCTGGTGCATAAAGAGCAATTTCGCTTTAAAACGCCAGGCTTGTCGACACTGGTTCCGCCTCAGGGAGAATAGCCATGAGCTTTGAAGTAACCATTGAGCCATTGGGACAAACCATTGAGGTAGAGGAAGAACAGACCATTCTGGATGCAGCGCTGCGGGCGGGGATTTACCTGCCCCATGCCTGCTGCCACGGATTGTGTGCAACCTGCAAAATTGACGTGCTGGACGGCGAAGTCGATCACGGTGAAGCGTCCAGTTTTGCCTTAATGGATTTTGAGCGCGATGAAAATAAATGCCTGGCGTGCTGTGCGATCCCGGAAAGTGATTTGGTGATCGAAGCGGAGATTGAGGAAGATCCCGACTCCCGTAACCTGCCGGTGCAGGACTATCAGTGCACGGTAAGCCGCATCGAAGATTTAACCCCCACCATTAAAGGGATCTGGCTGAAGATAGCAGATGCCGAAGGCATTGAGTTTCAGGCAGGGCAGTATATCAACCTGAACCTACCGGACGACATAGGCAGCCGGGCTTTCTCGATTGCCAGCACGCCGGCGGTGCCTGGCGAAATTGAGCTGAATATCCGTAAAGTCCCCGGTGGCGTAGGTACGGCCTATATTCACGATGAGCTGAAAGAGGGCGATGAAATTTCCTTCAGCGGACCCTATGGCCGCTTCTTTGTTAAAAAGTCAGCCGACATGCCCATGGTATTTATGGCGGGTGGTTCAGGGTTATCGAGTCCCCGTTCGATGATAGTGGAACTGCTGGAAGAAGGTTGTGAGCATCCGATCACACTGGTCTACGGTCAGCGCACCCGGGAAGAACTTTATTATCACGACGAGTTTTTAGCCCTGGCAGAAAAGTATCCCAACTTTACCTATATCCCGGCGCTGTCTGATGCTGGCGA
>JAYZXK010000486.1:0-4322 GCA_036141415.1 Pseudomonadota bacterium | reverse complement strand
TCAATATCCAGAGTTGAATCAAAGGCTTCATAGGCGCGACTAAACTCTTCCTGCTGTACCATGTGTACACCGATTGAGTTGTAAGCTTCAGCCATATCCGGCTTAAAGTTAATTGCCCGGTTATAATCAAATTGCGCCAGGCCACCCAGGCCTACGCTGTCGTATAACATGCCACGCTGAAAATGTAACTGGGCTTTATCTTCGTCGGTTAGTTCGGCATTGGAAAGGATTTGGCCGAATCGGGCGATAGCCACCTGCGAACGAATACTCAGGGGAGCAGGTTCCGGCACTAACAGATTCCCCATTTCGGTTTGCTGTTGTTTTGGTGCAGTTTGTGCGCAACCGGTAAGCACTAAAACAAAAAAGATAAGACTCAATCGACTAAGCATGGTAAATATAATTCTTTCCTATTCGCCGCGTTTGATACAACTATAACAGAAGTCAGACGCTAACACGTATTGATGAGTGTGACTATATCAGTTCTCACCGGATAGTAGACAAAAATAACGACAGTTAAGGAAGCAGTAAATTGTTACAACAGTTAAAAGAAGCCGCGCTTAAGGCCCAGAAAAATGCTTATGCCCCCTACTCTAAATTCAGAGTAGGCGCCGCAATCATTGCCGAGGACGGCAATGTGTATTACGGCTGCAACGTTGAAAACGCCGCGTTCCCACAAGGACAGTGCGCCGAAGCCTCGGCTATCGGTGCTATGATCACCGCTGGCGCCACACAGATTAAACAAATTCTGGTAGCCAGCCCCAATAATGATTTTTGCTATCCCTGCGGTGGCTGTCGCCAGAAAATCGCCGAGTTTGCCAGTGCAGACACACCAGTGTTTATGCTTACCGCTAGTGGCCAATGCACCGAAACCACCGTCAGTGAACTGCTTCCCCACACTTATAGTTTGCCGGAAGAGCAAAACCGGGGTTAAGCCTTTTTAGCTTCCTGTTTGGCATTAAAAGCTTCCAGTTGCTCTTCTGTGGCGGGCAGCTGGTATTTTTCCTTCCACTCACTGTACGGCATTTTATAAACCACGCGTCTGGCTTCATCATAATCCACCTCTTCGCCGCGTTCTTCGGCGGCTTTGCTGTACCATTTAGCCAGACAGTTTCGACAAAAATCAGCCAGGATCATCAGTTCAATATTCTGCACATCTTTATGTTCATCCAGGTGAGTGATTAAACGGCGGAACACGGCCGCTTCGATTTCAGTTTGTACGGATTTATCCATGTTATTTTTCCTTAGTAATTTTCATGCATGAAAAAAGGGGCCTTAAGCCCCTTTTATACTTACTAATTTCGCTTTGCGATTAAGCGTCGTCAGAAGACTCAGGCTTAGCTGGTTTTTCTAACAGCTCTTTAATGCTTAAGCGTACACGGTTCTGACGGTCGATTTCCATAACTTTTACGTCAACCATCTGACCTTCAGACAGGTAATCAGTCACTTTGTTCACACGCTCGTGAGCGATTTGTGAAATGTGAACCAGACCTTCTTTGCCCGGCAGTACTTCAACGAAAGCACCAAAGTCTACGATACGGGTGACTTTACCGTTGTAGGTCTTACCTACTTCGATTTCAGCAGTCACCTGTTCAATCTTAGCAATGGCGATTTCCGCTTTAGCACGCTCGGTTGCGAAGATCTTCACGGTACCGTCATCTTCGATTTCGATGTTGGTATCAGATTCTTCAGTGATTGAACGGATCATCGCGCCGCCTTTACCGATAACGTCACGGATCTTGTCCTGATCAATCTTCAGCGTGTAAATGCGCGGTGCAAATTCGCTCATTTCTTCGCGGTGGCCGCCCAGAGCAGAGTCCATTACGCCAAGAATGTGTAAACGGGCTTCTTTTGCCTGTTTAAGGGCAATCTGCATGATTTCTTTAGTGATACCTTCAATTTTGATATCCATCTGCAGCGCCGTAACACCTTCGGTAGTACCGGCAACTTTAAAGTCCATGTCACCTAAGTGATCTTCGTCACCTAAGATGTCAGACAGCACTACGAAGTTATCGTCGCTCTTAACCAGACCCATAGCGATACCAGCAACAGAAGCTTTAATGGGTACACCAGCATCCATTAACGCCAGTGAAGTACCACATACAGAAGCCATTGAAGATGAACCGTTTGATTCAGTGATTTCTGATACCACACGTACTACGTACGGGAATTCTTCATCAGAAGGCATAACCGCCTGAATACCACGCTTAGCCAGACGACCGTGACCAATTTCACGACGCTTAGGCGAGCCAATCATACCGGTTTCACCTACGCAGTACGGAGGGAAGTTATAGTGCAGCATAAATTTGCTGTCACGCTTACCGGCTAACTCATCGATCATCTGCGCATCACGTTCAGTACCAAGGGTAGCAACAACCAGTGCCTGAGTTTCACCACGGGTAAATACTGCAGAACCGTGGGTACGCGGCAGTACGCCGGTAGACACGTTAAGGGCGCGTACCATAGTAGGATCACGGCCATCGATACGTGGTTCACCTGCCAGGATACGTGAACGTACTACGTCACTTTCCAGTTCGTGCAGCAGATCAAGCACTTCTTTAGAGTCTTGCTCTTCGTCAGCAGCCAGAATCTCAGCCGCTGCTTTTTCGGTAACCGCTGTCACTGCGTCTTTACGCTCGAGCTTGTCAGAAATCTGATAAGCTGCGGTCATACCTTCAAGCGCAAGGGCTTTGATTTTGTCTTTCAGACTGGTGTTTTCCTGCGGAGCAACCCAGTCCCACTTCGGCGTGTTCACTTCAGCTGCAAACTCATTTACCGCAGAAACAACAGTTTGTAATTGCTCGTGACCGAACATTACCGCGCCAAGCATAACGTCTTCAGACAGAATGCTGGCTTCTGATTCAACCATCAGTACCGCACCTTCAGTACCGGCAACAACTAAATCAAGCTGGCTGGCTTCCTGTTCGCTATTACGGGTATTCAGTACGTATTCGCCATCAGTGTAACCTACACGCGCCGCACCAATCGGGCCGTTGAAAGGAATACCAGAGATGGCCAGTGCCGCTGAGGTACCGATCATTGAAATAATATCAGTTGGGATTTCAGGGTTGGCAGAAACCACGGTCACTACCACCTGAACTTCATTTTTGAAGCCTTCAGGGAATAATGGACGGATTGGACGGTCAATCAGACGCGCAGTCAGGGTTTCACCTTCAGAAGGACGACCTTCACGCTTGAAAAAACCGCCTGGGATTTTACCCGCGGCGTAAGTTTTTTCCTGATAGTTAACGGTCAGAGGGAAAAAGTCCTGATCGGCTTTGGCTTCTTTTTTACCAACTACGGTAACCAGTACAGAAGTATCGTCCATGCTGGCTAATACTGCAGCGGTTGCCTGACGGGCAATCACACCCGTTTCTAAAGTTACAGTATGCTGTCCATACTGGAATGTTTTTGTAATAGGAGTCACTATTTGTCCTTTAAATCTTTCTTTAAAATTCTTCGCTATTAAACGCGGCCGTTAGTATAGCGGCGTCAAGGTGCGTTTACCAATAACTAATCACCGATCAGCCAAAAAATTAAGTCTTACGAGCAATTTGTGCATTTTTAACCCACCCTGTGGCGTCTTTTCATCAATCTGTCATACTGATTCGTAACAGTACTGTTTGCCAGGTCGACAAGACCTCGAAAGGATTGAGGGCCGGACATGTTAATTTTACGTCTCAATAAAGCAGGTGCGCCACAAGACTGGCTCGACATTTATCAGGCCGCCCGTTACTACGCCCAGAATAAAGTACTGTTTGAACTGGGTAATCAGCACCGTACCCTGCTCGGCGGCTGGAACCGTGAAGGCCAGCAAAGCCAGCTGCGCATCAGTTCAATTATCGCCTGCGATGGCAAAGTGGTACAAAATGGCAAGATTGCCCTGAGTAACCGCTATTTGTTCCGTCGCGACAACTATTTGTGTTTATATTGCGGCAATCAGTTTCGCTCCGGCCAGCTCACCCGCGACCACATTATCCCGCGCTCAAGAGGTGGTAAAAACACCTGGCAAAATGTGGCGACGGCCTGTGCCCGCTGTAACCATCAAAAAGGTGCCAGAACACCGGAAGAGGCGAACATGCCATTACTGGCTGTGCCCTTCGCGCCCAATTTGTACGAACGCTTTTACCTGATGAACCGGCGTATTCTGGCCGATCAGATGGACTTTTTAAGCCACCATTTCAGCCAGCGTCGCGCCTGGTTATAGCTTAAGCCCGATCGTTACCAACCGGCGGTAAAGTGCCCTTTTTCTGTTCTGCCTTAATCGTATCAAACCATAAAGACAGCCAGTCTGCGCGAATTTTCTCTTCCAGTAACAGCGACTC
>JAYZXK010000485.1:0-2893 GCA_036141415.1 Pseudomonadota bacterium | reverse complement strand
GACTTTTACTTTGTGATCATCAATCAACACTGACAGTTTATTTTCGCCCGTGTCCAAAGCCCGCCAATTCACCTTTAAATTAAAACCTTTGCAACCGTTTCCATAGCCCATGTCATGCAGGTCATCCCGGTATTGATTGGCCTTGCCTTCTGCAATCAACTTATCTCCAGAGAACAACTTTACGTAACAAGAGCGACAAGATGTATCACCGGCTTTTCGGGCCCACCCGACAAATCCATCTACACCTATGGCGTCAATACTAAAATCCGCATAATGCTTTTCAACACCCAGCGAATCAATTTTGTTTTTCAGTTTCTTTACTATGCTCATTGAATTACTTCACTACTGCTTTTTAAGGTATTCATTTACCCGCGAAAATTATCCTGATTCGCCAGGAACCATTCAAACGCATGAGCCAGGCCATCTTCCAGATTGTAGGTATGTTGCCACCCTAACGCATGCAAGCGCGATACGTCCATCAGTTTACGTGGGGTGCCGTCGGGCTTGCTGGTATCCCATACAATGTTGCCGGTAAAACCGGTCACTTTTGCAACGGTCTCCACCAGCTCTTTAATGGTACAGTCTACGCCGGTGCCTACATTAATATGGCTTAGCATAGGCTCGGTGTTTTCGTCGTAAGTGGCTTTATCCAGCTCCATAACGTGCACGCTGGCGGCTGCCATATCATCTACGTGCAGGAATTCGCGCATGGGTTTGCCACTGCCCCAGGCAACCACTTCGGCATCACCTCGCAGCGCGGCTTCATGAAAACGACGAAGCAATGCCGGAATAACGTGCGAGTTTTCCGGGTGAAAATTATCGTTAGGGCCATACAAATTAGTGGGCATTACGGAGCGATAGTCCCGGCCATATTGGCGGTTATAGCTTTCGCACAGTTTAATCCCGGCGATTTTGGCAATGGCGTAGGGCTCATTGGTTTCTTCTAAGGTACCGGTAAGCAGTGCCTTTTCGGTCATCGGTTGCTCAGCCATTTTAGGGTAAATACAACTGGAGCCTAAAAACAACAGTTTTTGCACATCATTAGCATGGGCCGCATGGATAATGTTGGCTTCAATCATCAGGTTTTCGTAGATAAACTCAGCCGGATAAGTGTTGTTGGCGTGAATACCGCCAACCTTGGCTGCAGCCAGATATACCTCGTCTATCTTGTTGTCGGCAAAAAACTGCGATACCGCCGCCTGGCTGGTTAAGTCCAGTTCGCTGCGGGTACGGGTGATAATGTATACACCACCACGTTGTTCTAAGTTTTTTACAATGGCTGCGCCCACCATGCCGCGGTGACCGGCTACAAATACGGTTTTCATCGTTTTTAATTAACCTTTGAGTGTTGTAAACAAGTTTAACGTTAAGCTATTTTTAAGACTAAACGGATCACCGCTCAATCTCTACAAAAGTGAGTGACAAAATAAACGCTCACGCTTTTACAATTTGCCCTAAATAAATTTTAGGAGGTTCACCTAAGTTACCATCTCTGGTTTCTAGCGTTGATAAATATTCTTTAAATACATTTTCTGCCGTTTCCGTTCCGTAGTAACTACTCACAAATGCTTTTAATATCTGAGTGACGAGAAATCTTGATACGTGCCTCACGCATCCGTCATCCGTTCCATAGACTGGATATGGTAAATGACATCCCACCCACTTCACAATTTCGAACGAAGGCCAATAATACACATTTGATGAACAATCAGTTTTACTCATGTAATCGTTAATTGCCAAACGTAATGTAGACTTAGAAACGCAGTCAGAAGTAATACAGGATTTACTACTAAAAGTCGCTTTTAGAGGAACCGGAGATACAGTAAATACAATAGGTGCATTTGGGTTTATTTGGCGGATCAGCGCTACTATATTCTCTAAATTCTCTGTATTTTCTTGAACACTGGACAACCTAAATTGATGACGTCCTTCGTTAAATATTTGCTCTGGTACTCCGCGCCAAAAGACCTTTCCGGATTCTTTATCTTCCCAGACTTCAGCTAGCCCAAGTGTAAAAACAAAACTGCTAGCGTGCGCGAGTGCATCTTTATATTGTTGCTGTTCGAAACTCGGTTGCCAATCAACTAAGTCTCCGTTGCTGGTTTTACTGTAACCGTACCCCTTACCGGTTTGCTCGCCAGTAACAGCCCAACTAAAAAAATCCAGCAACGCGAAGGTGTTATTTAACCCTGAAGGGATCCAAAAAGAATCAGACGACAGCCCAACATCATTCAGAAAATGACGTAGTTCAGCAGCAAAACAAGAACCTATAGCAATAACACTGCCTGATTTATTAAGCAAAGGCGCTGCAGGAGCATGTCCTTCCAAACAGTATTGATTAATTAGCGATTCAAGCTCGTTAAACTCTGCATTAGTTGTTGGATACTTTTTCACATCGGATTGATGCCAACTTCCTTCTCCCCATGAAGCAGGACCACTGCCATCTCTGACGGCGGCCAAACTACCTAATTCTCTTTCCGCTGAATTTTTCATAGTTCGCTCTCTTTTACGTGAAGTAAGTTCTCGCTATAACTGGTTAGGTAACGACTTTTTGTAATTCGCGCTTGTCATAGTCTCAAAATTACTCAGGCTGCTGCTAATTTTTGTTACGAGTTCGTTGACTTAGGGGGAAGTTTACATTTGCCGAAAATCATCAATTATTTTTATGATGACAAAACAACAAGCTGGTGTGTTCTATATACTAATTGGGGAGCATGTCGCTCCCCAATTAGTCATACTATTCTTTTGCTACTGCTACAGAATAACCGTGCTGTTTAAGTAACGCGTGTTGTTTGGCTTTTTGCAGATCGCCTTCCACCATTTCGGCACACATTTCTTCAACAGTGATTTCGGGCACCCAACCCAGTTTTTCTTTTGCTTTGGCCGGATCGCC
>JAYZXK010000484.1:0-5410 GCA_036141415.1 Pseudomonadota bacterium | reverse complement strand
TACCGCCCAGGTTACGTCCCTCAATATCGCCGTTAACGACTTCAATTGAGGTACCGCCCTGTAGTCCTTCTATCTTCAAATTGGCGTTTACCGTTTCATAGGCAAAGCGGCTGCCTACTGGCACATAAACGGTTAGATTGTCCTTCGCTTCGTCTTTATCTTCCCAGCGATAGTGATTATTTTTAACCTCTACATCAATCACTACGGAGTTACCGCGTTTTTCGAAGGTAAACTCCTCTGTCAGTTCACCCAGGGTACCGGTGATCCTGACCTGATTTTTATCCCAGGTTTTAATGTCGGCCTTGCCATATACGTGTTCCATTTCCACAAAAGGCTTGCTGTCGGTATCCAGCACCCGATCGATTTTTTCCTGTGCAAAAGCATTCGCAGAAAGCAGTACGCCTGCCACTGCTGCGCCCCAGCAAAGGTTTTTTAAGTTTTGTGTCGTCGTTAAAGTTTGCATAATTCACCTATTAAATTTGTTGCCATTTGGGCGCGTGCACTCGCTCAATCAGGTCAATCTGTTGTTGATAAACGCTTTGCAGCATTCGCAAAAGCGCCATGTTATTTGGATTGTTTTCCAGCGCGGCCTTAATCGCATCTGCCGCCGATTCAAGTTCAGCCAGCTGCCCCTGCCAGTTATCAGCCACAGCATTCTGATCCTGGTAAGCCACCAGAAGTGAAGCTTTCTGAGATTCAAATTGTTTACTCATCTGGGCAACCACCGTTGGATTGGTAGAGCCCACCGGTGGCTGCCCACCGCTCATAAACAGCCACACTAGCACTGCCGGTAAAACTAAGCCTGCAGCAGCCGCCAACGGCCACCGCGAACGCGCCGGCTGGGCAGGCGCATCATGCGTAATGGCCAGTTCGATGCCCTGCCATAAGTCCCGAGATGGCTTAATATCCTCGGGCAGCTTATCGAGCTGCTGCGTTAAATTGTCCGGTTGATTATTCACTGCCTTCTCCCAACCATTCCTCTAATAGTGATCTGGCCCGATGATACTGGGCTTTACTGGTACCAGTTGCCATGTTGAGCATGCGGCCAATTTCCTCATGCCGGTACCCTTCCACCGCGTGCAGTACAAACACCAGCCGTGCCCGCTCAGGTAATCTCACAATACATTTGTCCAGTTGCGTGAGATCGGTTGCCGGTTCAGCCAGCAACTGCTGCTCCGTTTCCGGCTCCATGGAAAACATCCGTTTTAACCATCCTTTTTGCTTACGCAAATAGCTAATGGTGATGTTGGCGGTCACGCTGTGCAGCCAGGTGGCAAACTGACTCTTGCCAGAAAAGTTACCTAACTTCTGCCATACCTGAACAAATACTTCCTGGGTGGCATCTTCTGCCATCGCGGCATCGCCGGTTAACCGGTAGCTCAGCGCATACACCTTGCCTACAAACCGGTCGTACAATTGCCGGTAGGCAACCATATCGCCCTGCTGCGCCGCTTCTATTTGCTGCTGCAGTTGATGTTGGGTAAATGCCGCTTCGGCATTGACTACATTTCCCTGTTCTACCGTCATACTGAGTGTGTCTGCTTACTTATCATTAGTGTTGTCAAAAGCTTTGTCGCCCGGTTGTACTGAAAGGTTTAAATGGCAAAATAAATTTTGGTATTTTTTTACACGAAACCGTTTTGCTGGCTGAAGTATTGCTACCAATTTCGCTATACTGGTTCGCGCCTGGAGACTTCCCCAGCCATTTAAAAGGAATGATTATGCAAGTAGCCGCGTTATATGCCGGAAAACCCACCCCGCTAGGGCCCAGAAAAGCACTATCAGCCATCTGTAAACAGCCGGCTCGTTTCCTTACTGTCCATCAGGACAGAACCGACGAAGACACCCAGGCCAATAAGCGCTTGCATGGCGGCCCGGAAAAAGTGCTTCATCAGTACAGTCTCGCAGGTTACGAGTTAATAAAGCAACACTATCCGGCTCTTGCTGAGCAAGCCATAGCCGGCAGCATTGGTGAAAATATCACCGTTGAGAGCATGACCGATGAAAATGTGATGATTGGTGATGTCTACACCTTTGGTGAAGTGGTTGTGCAAGTGGGTGCCCCCCGCGCGCCGTGTAATAAAATTAACCAGCGATTTAATACTCCTAATCTCGACCGTTTTACCGGCAATCATGGCATTACCGGCTGGTATTACCGGGTATTGCAAACCGGCATTATTCACACCGGTGACAGCGTTTCTCTTGAGAGCAGGCCGGAGAAGACGGTTAGCGTTGGTGAGCTTATGCGCAGTGTTTACAACCCCGACTATTTTGCCAAAGCCAGCGATTACGTTGGCCTTGAGGTGCTGGATGATGAGTGGCGGGGTAAGTGTGACAAGGCCATGGCTAAAGCCGGGCGCTGATCCCCTGGCCCTGCTACGCAAATCGGCAGCGGTATTCTGTTACGGTACATTGCTGCTGCCGCGCTATCAGCGCCGTTTATTTGGCCGCAAGTTCACCGCCTCACCCGCGGTTTTACGCGGTTGGCGCTTGCGTATGGGCACTGATGGCTATCGGTTTATCCAGCCTTCGCCACACCAAAGCGTTTGCGGCTCGCTCCTCTGGCTAACGCCTGAACAACTGGCAGCGGCAGACAACTGGGAAGATATCCCCTACTACCAACGGGAAAGGGTTTGTCTGCGTTCACGCAATAAAGCCATCCAGGTCTGGGTGTACACCCGTCGACAAGGTAAGGGCCGCCCCTGTCCGGCGCAACTTTATACTACCCACACCAGCGCCCCTCTGACGCTTCGCTTATACCGCCACCGCTTCCAGGTTTAGCCGCACCAGGACCTGTATATTAATTAACCACAAAGGTGGCAAATCACCTGATTTATGTGTTTAATTATTAACCACTACGCAGCAAAGCCGGAGGCAACATGGATGTAGAAACAATGATCGACGAAATTCTGGTTAAGGAAGGCGGCTATGTGAACCATCCTGCAGACCGTGGCGGCCCCACTAATTTCGGCATTACCCAAAAGACACTGTCACGCTATCTGGAAGTCGCCGTTACGGCTGATATGGTAAAAGCCCTGGATGTGGAAACCGCCAGAGATATTTACGAACTCAATTATTACCGTATCCCCCGCATCGACAAATTACCGCCGCCAATTCAGCCTTTTCTGTTCGACAGTGCGGTAAATCACGGGCCGCGGCGAGCCATCAAATTTTTGCAGGAAGTCTGTAATGACGCAGGTTATGGCCCGTTAGTGGTAGATGGCCTGATGGGGCCTAAAAGCAAAGCCCAGGCATACGCGTGTTTACAGGAACTAGGCGACTGGATGATTGTAGCACTAGTTGAAGAGCGCCAGATGTTCTACGCCGATATTGTCACCAATGACGCCAGCCAGAATGTCTTTCTGAAAGGCTGGCTGGCCAGAGCCAGAAGCTTCTTACCTGATTACCGTGTGGCATAAGGCAGAACCGTTATGAGTAAACTCTTTGAAAACCCCATCTCGGCGATTACTGATTCCGTCTCCAAAGGTGTAGAAACCGTTGCAGGCGTATTTACCTCCAACAAAGAAAAAGACGCCCAGCGTTCTGCCGATGAACAAATGGCGCTGTTAAAAACCTATCAGGCCGAGTTTAACGCTCGTCAGAACCGTACCTGGGCTGACTCACTGGCCGATGCATTTAACCGCCTTATCCGGCCCATGATAGTATCCCTGATCCTGTTTATTTTTGTGATCGCTTATTTTTCGCCATCCCATCTCGCTGAGATAACCCTGGCATTAAGTTCGATTCCCGACGGCTACTGGACCTTACTCAGCGTGATCATTGCCTTTTACTTCGGTGGCAGAATGCAGCTCAAAAGCCAGCAGTTTAAGTTTAGTGAGACCCAGGCCCAGGCCGTTAAGGCGCTGATAGAAACCAAGGCAGAATTCAGAAAGCTGGAAATGAATAACGATGAGCCCGACAAAGTGTTTGGCGATACCCTGGCGAAAGAGTCCGACTTTGATACCTCCCGGGCTAATCAGGTTAATCCTGTGGTGGAGGCAGCGCTGATCCACGTAAATGAAGACGGCGCACCCAACGCAGAAGATAGCCAAAGCAGAAAGGCGTTACAGGCTAAAATCGCCGAGATGCAACAGGAGGATGAACAGCAGGTGATATCACGGCGCCGCTTTGGCCCGCGTAAACTGGGGCGTCGCTAAAAAGTATTATTTTAGACATAAAAAAACCGCGCCGGAGCGCGGTTTTTTGTAAATCACTTAGCGCTTACGCCTGAGCGATGATAACTACTTTAGCAGTTGCCATTACGTCAGAGTGTAATTGCAGGTCGATGTCGTACTCGCCAGTTTCACGCAGTGTACCAGTAGGCAGTTTAACTTCTGCTTTAGCTACTTCTACGCCAGCTGCAGTAATCGCATCAGCGATATCCTGAGTACCAACAGAACCGAACAGTTTGCCTTCATCACCAGCTGGTGCAGCAATAGTTACTTCGCCCAGCTCAGCAACTTTGTCGGCACGCGCCTGAGCAGCAGCCAGCTGTTCAGCGATTTTCGCTTCCAGCTCTGCGCGACGCGCTTCAAATTTTTCAACGTTTGCTTTGGTTGCTGGAACTGCTTTACCTTGTGGGAAAAGGAAGTTACGTGCAAAACCAGATTTAACTGTGACAGTGTCACCCAGACCGCCTAAGTTGGCGATTTTATCCAGTAGAATGATTTCCATCGATGCTACCCCTTATTCTTCGCCAGATTACTTATGAGAGTCAGTGTACGGAAGCAGTGCAAGAAAACGTGCACGCTTGATAGCACTAGACAGTTGGCGCTGGTATTTAGCGCTGGTGCCGGTAATACGGCTAGGTACAATTTTACCGCTTTCTGTTACGTAGTTTTTCAACGTAGCGATATCTTTGTAATCAATCTCAACAACACCTTCTGCAGAGAAACGGCAGAATTTACGACGTCTGAAAAAACGAGCCATGATTAATTCTCCTTATTCTTCGCTTGATGCTGCAGGTTTTTCTGCGCGCTCGCCACGAGGTGCAGAATCTTCACGACGTTCGCGACGCTCTTCCTTCATCATAGGAGAAGCTTCAGTTACCGCACCTTTGGTACGCATAACCATGTTACGCAGGATAACATCGTTGAAACGGAAAGCAGTTTCCAGTTCAGCAACAGCTTCAGCAGTCGCTTCAGCGTTGATCAGAACGTAGTGTGCTTTATGCAGTTTTTCGATTGGGTAAGCCAGTTGACGACGGCCCCAGTCTTCCAAGCGATGGATTTGTCCGCCATCTGCTTTCAGAATTGTGGTATAACGCTCGATCATACCTGGTACTTGTTCACTCTGGTCAGGGTGAACCATAAAAACGATTTCGTAATGACGCATTAAAACGCTCCTTACGGTTGTAGCCTCGCGCAGTACAGCCATCTGCATGGAGACAAGGAACTTAATTTGGGTGGCT
>JAYZXK010000483.1:0-2540 GCA_036141415.1 Pseudomonadota bacterium | reverse complement strand
CAGTACAGGTTCTAAACAATGAAACGGTTTCTTATCACACTGCATCGCTGGCTGGGTTATCCACTGGGTATTATTTTTGCCGTCACGATACTCACCGGCATCCTATCGGGCATCGATGATTTGCTGGATATGCTGGGAGTTCCCAATGCCCCCGCAGTGGTGATAAGCGACCGCGAAATGGGTCTGGCCCTGGATACCCTCACGGCCAGACATTCCGATGCCCGACAGGTGCTGTTACCGAGTGAAAATGAACCGGTATTCACTGTTGTACTGCGTGGTGAGCGGTATTTCTATGCGGCCAGTGACTTGTCTCTGCTTGGTCATGAGCAGAGCAGTCGTGATGGTTTTTTCCCGGTAATGTTGCGATTGCATCGTAATTTGCTGATGGGCCGCGAGGGAATAGCCGGGTTATCCGGTGCCGAATGGGTAGCCTGGGTAGGGTTAATTAGCCTGGCGTTAAGCTTGTTAGGGATTTACCTGTGGTGGCCCCACAAACGGACGTTTAAATTAAAGCGGCTGGTGCCCACTAACAACAAGCAATCCAGCTTTTATTTCTCACACCTGACGGCCGGTATTGTTACTGTGGCCTTTGTTGTGCTGTTTGCGCTGACCGGCGCGGCTATCACTTACCGCAGCGTGGCGCAGTCTCTGCTACTGCCAACGCAGCAGCAGAGTGCTGTGGCTACCCCCGTGTATGCTGCCGGCGGCTGGGGTGCTGCAATCTCAACGGCCAGGCAGGTATTTGTCGATAGTGAGCTTACAAGCGTGAGTATGAATGCGGGGCGGCGCACCCCTGCACATTATGCACAAGCTGCACAATTTCGCTTTCATACACCGGACGACTGGTTTGGCCTGGCAGGCTCTACCGTCTATATTCACAAGCAAACCGTCGCCTATCTTGGCCATCAGGCATTTAGCGATTACACCTCGGGGCAGCAACTGTACGAACTGATACTACCCTTGCACACCGGGCGGGGTCTTACTCCTGCTTACCTGATCATCATGCTGGCAGCAATGTCGCTGACTTTCATCATGATGGTGGCCGGACTAACCAGTTTTGTGAGAAAAAAATCTAAACTCGAAAAGAAAATCAATCAGCATACCGCAGCACACTTTAAAAAATTAACCGACGGGCTAAGCCAAGCCACTTCTAAATAGAGTAGTCATATGAAACAGCTAATTCTTATTGCTTCAATCAGCGTTATTTGCAGCTTAGCTGCCGTGCATTTATTCGGCCCCTCGGCACCCGCCCAGGGGCAAAGAAATGGCGGCCTTAGCGCCCAAACTCAAGGTGGCCATAGCGGTGAACAGGCCGCAGGCCAGCGAATGGGTAATCGTGGTGGCGAGCAAGCTGCAGGCGGGGGCCAGCGAATAGGTAATCGCGCTGGTGAGCAGGCCGCAGGCGCAGCCCAGCGAATGGGTAATCGCGGTGGTGAGCAGGCTGCAGCCCGGGGCCAGCGAATGGGGAATCGAGGTGGTGAACAAGCTGCAGGCGGGGGCCAGCGTATGAGTAATCGTTCAGGAGCGCAGACGGCTCAACATACACATAACGCTGCCGGCTCGGGACGGAGTAACCAATTGGCCGGATTTAATCCGCAGGCGCTGGAGTCCAGCCTGGCCGAAATGACCAGTAAGCTGGCTCTTAACGATCAACAGCAGGCAGCTATTCGTAAATTACTCAACGATTACCAGCAACGTGTAAAAGCATCGCGCGAAAAAACAATGCAGTTACGTAACCGGCTAAACCAACTGGTTGTAACGAGCGACACATACAACACGGATAAATCGCGGTTAATGGAACAGGTGTTTACGGCTTATCAGGACTGGATCATGCTGGGCACCACAACCCGGGAGTCAATTTACGGGGTACTCAATGTAACCCAGCAGCAAATACTCAGCGGCATTGAAACCACTCAATCATAAAAACTGTCAGGTTTTTGTGAAGTTTAGTTAAGTTACTTGAATTTCATTAACCATCAGGTACTTATATATATAATATGCTTTACTGAGAGGCCACTATGGCGCGCAATACACGCCTGTTATTTCAATTTCTGTTAGTTATCCTGATTATCGCCGCCCCGGCTTATGCGGTGATGACGATTTTTTCTGAAGCAAGCGAAGACGAAGGGGTACTGCTTTCGCCCGTGCGTAGCGGTGACATAGAGGTGACGATAGTCGCCACTGGTCAGCTGGAGCCTAAGCGCTACGTAGAAGTAGGGGCTCAGGTCTCAGGACAGGTAGAAGTGATCCATGTTGAAGAAGGCGATCGGGTACAAAAAGGCGACTTACTGGTAGAAATCGACGCTACGGTATTTCGTACTCAGGTGCAAACCACCGAAGCCAATCTGGAAAATAAGCGGGCGCAGCTTGAGCAATTAAAAGCGGAACGTGAACTGGCGTTGTTGCGCGCAAAACGCAACCGACAGTTACATGAACAGGATGCGGTGAGCGCCGATGAAGTGTACAGCAGTGAAACCAATGTTAAAGTGCTTGATTCCCGGATCAGAGCATCGGTTGCACAGATAAAAGCTGATGAAGCA
>JAYZXK010000482.1:0-7791 GCA_036141415.1 Pseudomonadota bacterium | reverse complement strand
CAACATTGTGCAAAAACCTTTAAAAAGACATCACTGGAGTTAGGCGGGAATAACGCGTTTATTGTTCTTGAAGACGCGGATATTGCATCAGCGTCTTCCTGCGCAGCCTGGGGATCATTTCTCCATCAAGGACAAATATGTATGCAATCAGGCCGTCATATTGTGCATGAAAGTGTTGCTGAGGCCTACACACAAGCACTTGTTGAGCGAGCTAATAATCTTTATGTCGGAAACCCTTTTACAGAGCAGTGTCATTTAGGCCCACTCATTAACCAGATGCAGGCCAACAAAGTAACGGCTTTGATTAATGACTCTGTGAACTTAGGGGCAAAAGTACTAACTGGCGGCAGAACAGATGGTCAGCTATTCCGTCCTACCGTGGTAGCTGACGTGACAGCGGATATGCCATTATTTAAAGAAGAGATTTTTGGCCCTGTTGCCCCCATCATCACTTTTAAAACAGAGCAGGAGGCTATTGCTCTGGCTAATGCTTCCAGTCTTGGATTATCAGCTTCTATCCATACCGGAAACAGCGCCAGAGGTGAATATTTAGCAGGCCAAATTCACGCTGGCATGGTGCACATTAATGATCAGACGGTAAACAACGAATACCATATTCCGTTTGGCGGACTCAAGGATTCCGGGGATGCCGGTCGCATCGGAGGCCCGGTTAATCTCGACGAATTTACTCACACTAAATGGATAAGTGTGATGGATAAAGGGATTCAATATCCGTTCTAGTTGACCCACGTTGACTGGTCCTGAATGGCCGCAAGCCGATAACAGGACCAGTCTTTTTGCTCAGGTCATGCCCAACTCGCCTCACCCAAATTCACAGCCTAATCCAACTTATTTAAGCAACAGCAGTACTTTTCAGTGTACGGGAAGGTAATTCGCCAAATGCTTTTTTATAATCACTGGAAAAACGTCCTAAATGGATAAACCCGTAATCCATCGCGATTTCAGTCACATTCGCTATTCCATAGGGCTTCGCTTGTAAAAGCTGGCGTACTGCGGCAAGTTTTTTCTGTTTTACATAATACTTTGGCGATACCGAGCGGTGTTTCGCGAACAGATTGTAAAGTGTCCGTTTGCTAACCTTCGACACCTCGGCTAACTCTTCAATACTGACATCTGTTTTAATATTCGCATCGATATAATTATCGATCTGCTTAAACATTTTTAGTTCAACGTTTTGCGCAATTCCAATGTCACTATTATTGCGAAAGATTGTCAGTAACTTATTGGCTAAAAGTGCCTGATATGGCGAAAACATGGAATCATTTCGCTCGTCACTTTCAGCTTCTATACAAAGTAATTCGACTAACCCTGACAAGGTTTTCAGATGGCTGATATGTTGCGGTACATGGGCAAATTTAACACCGTCCTTCGGTAGCATCACACCATGATTAATAACACAATCAGCAATAATACTACTGGGGATTTTCAGAATAATTTTGGCACAGTCTTGCGAATAAGTTAAATCAACCTCTTCGCCTGGATTCAGGATCATCATTCCGCCCTCACCCAATACTATATTTCTGTCACGGAAGTGCCATCGACAATGACCATGCAAGACAATTTGTAAGTGATAAATCCCCTTTAATTCCGGCGATCTTACCCGGACAGAGTTACCATAGGTAATTTTCGACAACGATATTGCGTCATCCAGCGACCGATGCCACAAAGATGCACTTGCCGCAGAATGCCGCTGAATGGTTATCGAGTGATTGCCAATATGTTTGTTTACATAGTCAGACACTAAGAACGGACATTGTTGTTCAAATATTGCTGATGTACCCAGGGCGGTAAGCAACGACATCAAAACCACCTATTTACATATAGTGAATTATTTTACCAATAGTAAAAACCAACAAAGAAGATGTCAATATTTTGTAAATTTGCCACCCGGGCGGGATCAATGTAAATCACGCATTCACCTGATTTAAATAGAATTAATCGAATTATAATTGAGCAAAACCAAGACCACACTGACTAACCTTTAACCGCCAAGCGATACCTGACAGGTATTCATAGCAACTAAATTGATATTGGTTAATGCCACTTCTTAACAGTACCTTCCTCCTAAATTAAACAAAAACGTAACATTTAATTCACGTGATTAAGCGGCTACTCCCTTGATAAACGACACGCGAATAATGTTTACAATAAGTCGAAGATGGAGACCCTAATGAAAAACACTATTAAACCACTGTCATGCTCTATGCTTGTTGCTCTGTTAGGAAGTGGACTTGCCTGTCAGTCCTCAGCGAGTGCTGCAAACCTTGCCGGTACCGACGTAAAATTCTCCGGTTATATCAAGGTTGATGCGATGTACAGCGATTACTCAAATGGCGAAGGTATCGGCCCAGGTCGCGATATTTATGTACCGTCACTAGTGCAAACCGGTGCCCAGGATGACAACCTCGGTGGTCGTTTTGATGCACACGCCAAACAATCTCGGTTTAGATTCACCACCAATACACCAGTGAATGATACAGACAGCGTTACCGGTGTCATTGAGTTCGATTTTTTATTAACCAGCGGCGGAAATGAAAGGGTCAGTAACTCCTATGTTCCCCGTCTGCGCCATGCATTCTTAAAATACAATAACTGGATGGTAGGTCAAACCTGGTCAACCATTATGGACTTGGGCTCACTGGTAGATTCGGTTGACTTTATCGGTACTACCGACGGTGTTGCATTTGCTCGTCAAACCCAGGTTCGCTATACCGCGAATGGTTTTGAAGTTGCACTGGAGAATCCGGAAACGACCGTCGGCACAACGTCTGCTGCGCAAATTACTACCGACGATAACTCAGTTCCGGATCTGGTAGTCACTTACACAATGAAGACAGGCTGGGGTCATGTAAAAGTCGGTGGATTATTGCGCCAGCTTGCGTACGAAACTAACGAAAATAAATACAGTGATACCAGTGCAAGTATCTCCGTGTCATCACGCATAAACATAGGCAATGGTGATGATATCCGGATACAACTTGCCAGTGGTGCCGGTATTGGTCGTTATGTTGGGGTCAACGCTGCAAATGGCGCTTTTTTGGATGATGCCGGTAATTTCGAAGCCATTGATGCGACAGCGTTAACGGTTGCTTACCGTCATGTCTGGAACGAAAACGCCCGTAGTAATATTATCTATTCATCACTGGATGTCGATACTGTTGAGGGCATGGTAGCTTCGCGTACAAACGACGTTTACAGCATGCGACTGAACTACATTTACTCAATTAATAAAGCGTTATCTACGGGTATCGAATATACCTATGCAAAACGCGAAACGGTTGACGGCTATGATGGTGACATGAATCGTCTGCAAGTCATGGCTAAATATACATTTTAATAAATCACCGGCAGGTCTCCTAATTCATGAGACCTGCTTTTTTAGCAATATTCCACATCACTGGACCTGGCAAAACCTACATACCATTTCTCTCTTAACAGTAACGCACTGCAACACAAACTTCATTGCAAAACCCCACCTGAAAACTTCACGAAATCAACGCAACCACAATCGTCAAAAAATTGTTAACGGGCATTTTAAAGACCACTTAATTAACCCTCTCTTAAAACGCTGAAGGCCCTGTAAATAAAGGCGTACAGATTAACAGACGCGAATGTAATTTATTTATTAAAAATGCACTTTCCGGATAGGTATTGCACTATCCGGATAGCGTAAAAAAGAGAAGGAGTTAGTATCAATTTGTACCCCAAACCAACACAATGCGAGTAGATTGATATGCTAAAAAACACCTCAAAGATAAGAAAAATAACGGTCGCTGCAAGTATTGCGAGTAGTTTTTTATTGTCAGGATTTGCCGTACAGGCGGCCGATAAAGAACCAATAAAAATCGGTGTTATGCTGCCATACAGCGGCGTTTACGCTGGATTAGGCGAAGCTGCAACAAATGGTTTAAAACAAGCCATTCGAGAAAATGGCAATAAAATTGCCGGTCGACCTGTTGAATTTCTGCTCAGTGACACTGAAGCCAAACCGGCTCGCGCGCCTGAACTTACCTCAGCAATGACCGATAAGGATAAAGCCGACTTTGTTATCGGCCCAGTCCATTCAGGGGTTGCGATGGGCATGATAAAATCCATTCGCGGCAAAGACTCCATCATGATAATACCGAATGCAGGTATCAATGCGGCTACGGGCGCTTTCTGCCAGCCAAATGTGTTCAGAACCTCATTCTCATCCTGGCAAACGGCATATCCTATGGGCGCTGAAGCGGTCAATATGGGTTACAAAAAAGTCGTCACCATGAGCTGGAATTACGGTTTCGGTAAAGAATCATTGGCAGCATTTGAAGAGTCATTTGAGGCCGCCGGTGGCGATGTTGTCAAAAAGATTTTCATCCCTTTCCCAAAAACTGAATTTCAATCTTATTTAACTGAAATTGCATCGATTAAACCTGATGCTGTTTTTGTATTTTTTGCCGGCGGTGGTTCAGTTAAATTCGTTAAAGATTATGAAGCAATGGGTCTGAAAGACAAGATTCCACTCATTGGTTCAGGCTTCCTGACTGAAGGTACCATCGAAGCGCAAGGCGAAGCGGCAGAAGGCTTACTGACTACCCTGCACTATGCTGACTCCCTGGATAATCCCAAAAATAAAACTTTCAGATCGCAGTACCAGGAGCTCTATGGCAAACCTGCCGATCTATACGCCGTACAGGGTTACGATGCAGGCCAGCTTGTTATTCAGGCTGTCGAGGCAACATCTGGCAATACGGCTGATAAAGACGCGTTGATAAAGGCAATGGAAAGTGCCCAGATCGATAGTCCCCGAGGTAAATTCCACTTCTCAAAAGCGCATAACCCGATCCAGAACATTTACCTGAGAAAGGTGGAGAACGGTGAGAATGTTGTTGTAAAAACCGCCGCATCGAGCCTGGATGATCCGGCTCGTGGCTGCAAGTTATAAGCATTTAGGGAGCCTGGTGCTCCCGCATTGAGGTTTTCTGTTATGGATTTGTCACTATTTCTGGTGCAGCTGTTAAACGGCGTGCAGTACGGGCTGTTACTCTTTCTTATTGCGTCAGGGTTGACACTGGTTTTCGGGGTGATGGGCATTCTTAACCTGGCCCACGGTTCGATGTACATGATAGGTGCTTACCTGGTGTACTATTTCACCACAGTCACAGACAGTTTTTTTCTTGCTGTCGTCATTGCCTGCGCCATCGCAATGATCATCGGGATCATTATTGAACGCTTCTTGATCACTCATCTGTATCAACGAGATCATCTTGACCAGGTGTTATTAACCGTAGGGTTAATCTTTATATTTAATGCTGCTCAAGGGTTTATATGGGGTAACGATCCGCTTGGTGTTGATGTGCCAAGCATTTTATCTTCGTCAATACAACTAACTGATATTGTTGAATATCCTGTATACAGATTGTTTATTTCCGTCGTGTGTATCGCCATCGCGGTAGCCATGTATTACGTCATTAACCACACCAAGCTGGGCATGATGATCAGAGCTGGTGAGTCAAACAGAGAAATGGTCGAAGCGCTCGGTGTTGATATCAGAAAGCTATTCACTATCGTTTTTGCAGTGGGTGTTACGCTTTCAGCATTGGCTGGTATCGTCTCTGCGCCTATCGTTAGTCTGGTACCTGGTATGGGCGAACGAGTGCTCATTTCTTGCTTTGTCGTCGTGGTCATAGGTGGCATGGGTTCAATTAAAGGTGCTTTTGTTGCCGCTTTATTAGTGGGTATTGTTGATACCTTTGCTTCGGTGTTGCTTCCTGGAATGTCGAGTATGACGATCTACCTGTTAATGGCAATGATCCTGATATTTAAACCACAAGGGCTGTATAAAAGTTAAGGTGAGATGATGTCTGTTTTTTCTTCCAAAGCTGAAAAAGTATTTATTTATGTGTTTTTCTTTATAGCCCTGGGGATCCCCCTGTTCTTCTATGAAAACACGTTTTACGTTAATAAAGTCTCAACAATGTTAATCCTGGCTATTTTTGTTATGTCATTGGATTACCTGGTCGGTAAAACCGGTTTGATTACATTGGGACACGCCATGTTTTATGGATTGGGCGGTTATCTGTTTGCCATCATGGTGCCTGAGTATGAAGAAGTAAACTTTTGGATTTATACGTTTTATATCATGGTGGCCAGTGCTGTTATTGCGCTGATTGTGGGTTTGATTGTGCTGCGAACCAGCGGTATCTACATGATAATGATAACGCTTGCACTGGCCCAGATGACCTTTTACTTCTTTGCTGACTCAACCGAATTTGGTGGCTTGGACGGGCTATTTATCTACATCAAACCAGAAACGTCGATTTTTGGCCTGAACTTTCTGGATCTGGATAACGAAATACACTTTTATTACTTATGCCTGCTTTCTTTACTCAATTGCTATGTCTTTTTCAAGATCACACTGCAATCACGATTTGGCCGGGTAATCAATGCAATAAAAGACAACCCGGAAAGAGCCACTGCACTGGGTTATAACATCTTTCACTTCCGCTTGATTGCTTATGTTTTATCGTCGTCGTTAGCCGCGTACGCTGGTTACCTGTTCGCCCTGCAATATGGTTTTGTCAATCCAACCATGATGGCCTGGGATGTATCGGCTACCGCTCTGGTCATGGCTATTTTAGGCGGACTCGGCACTGTGTTTGGCGCAATATTAGGGGTTTTTGTATACGAAAGCCTGCATTACGGCATCGAACATATGACCCAGTACTGGATGTTCTGGATGGGCTCTTTAATCATCATTATGGTACTGGCGCTGCGCAATGGTATTGCCGGATTAATCGAACAAATAGCAGTAGGAAAACGCAAATGAGTGAATGTGTTTTACAAGCTGAAAACCTCTCCAAACATTGGGGAGGACTCAAAGCACTGAATGAATTCAATATTAAATTCTACGATAAGTCACTGCATAGCATCGTCGGGCCCAATGGCGCAGGTAAGAGTACTCTGCTCAATATTTTATGCGGTACTTACCCGGCAACCAACGGGGTTATTCTCTATCAGGGTCAGGAGATAACCAGCCTGAAAAGCTATGAGTTTTGCCGTAAAGGAATTGGCAGAAGTTTTCAGAAAACCAACATTTTTAAAGACGCAACCTGCCTGGAAAATTGCTGTATTGCCGCTCAACAACGAGTCGGTGGAAGCTTCGGACTATTCAAATCCCGCCATGCCAACAAAAAAGTGAAACAAATCGCCATGGATGCGCTGGCAAAAGTAAATTTAACTGAACGTGCAGAAACCCTGGCCAATGCGATCAGTTATGGTGAGCAACGACAGCTTGAAATTGCCATGGTATTGGCCACCGATCCCAAGGTTTTACTACTCGATGAACCCATGGCAGGCATGGGGCATGAGGAATCACTGACCATTATCGAGCTCTTAAAATCACTCAAGAAGCATTACTGTATTGTGTTGGTAGAGCATGATATGGATGCCGTATTTGAGTTGTCGGATTTAATGACTGTCATGGTAGATGGTCAGCATTTAATTACCGATGTAGTCGATAATATCCGCGCAAACCCGCTGGTACAGGAAGCCTATCTGGGCAATGAAGACGAGGTGTTTTAAGATGTCAGATTACATTTTACAAGTCAAAGGCCTGCATACACTCTATGGAGAAAGCCACATACTTCACGGGTTGTCCTTTGATATAAAACGAGGTCAAACTGTAAGTATTATGGGGCGCAACGGCATGGGTAAATCCACCACGCTCAAATCAATTTTAGGCATTGTAAAACCCCGCAGCGGTTCGGTGTTATACAAAGGTGAGGATATTGG
>JAYZXK010000481.1:0-4304 GCA_036141415.1 Pseudomonadota bacterium | reverse complement strand
TTGGATGGCCACATCCACAACGGTATTTTTTTGTAGCGAAAAAACCGGTTGCTGGGCAGTGATGCTTTCGTAGTTTTCCACATAGCGCTGCGCAACCTGACCGTCAAAGGGCGCGTGTAATTCGGTATAGGCCAGGTTGGTTTTGGCTGACTTTAATGCCGCCTCAGCTACTTTTAGCTGCGCCTGGGTTTCGTCAAAACCGGCTTTAGAAGCCAGCTGCTTATCCAGCAGGGTTTTGGCGCGGTCAAACTGTACCTTGGCCAAATCGTAATTGGCTTTGGCCTGATCCACGGCTATCTGATAATCAGTCGGATCCAGCGTGGCCAGGATGTCGCCCGCCTCGACGTGCTGACCGGCAGTCACATTCAGTGCATTGAGCTCACCTGACACCCGAAAAGCCAGCGTCGCTTCCTCACTGGCTTCAACCACTGCAGGAAATTCGCGGTAACCACCGCCATCTGCGTTACTAAGGGTAATGGTTTTTACCAGTTTGTTATTTTGGCTTTCAGCGGCCGCGGTTTCCGCTTCACCACTGCACGCGGTAACGGCTATCAACAACGCAACGACCAGGCTGCTGCGAGTCAGACTTATGAGGTTCACTTCATTTCTCCTGATATTAGGCGCTGGCAATATACGCCAACTTAAACCAAAATAATATTTAATCTATTTTACTAAAAGCTTAAATTTAATTTATGACACTAGAGCAATTACGCATGTTTGTTGCCGTCGCTGAGAACGGTAGTATCGCCAAAGCGGCTGAAATACTGCATAAAACCCAACCGGCTTTGTCGATTGCCATCAAGCGCTTTCAGGAAGAATTACAGCTGTCCTTGCTGAAAAAAAACGCCAACCGTTTACAACTAACCGCCGACGGCCAACGATTACTGCCCCATTGCCGTTACCTGTTACGTCAGGAAAAGGATATCGGTACACTCGCCTTGCACTTAAAACAAGGACACGAGAGAAAAATCGAATTCGCTTTTGATACTATATGCCAACAAGACCGTTTTTTCGACGCCATCATCAACACCCAGCAGCGATTTCCGCAAACTGAAGTGTATATTTCCGCAGTCCAGCGTTTAGGCGCAATCCAGCGACTGATTGATGGCACGGCAGATATCGCGGTATCGCCCTGGACCCATTCGTTTCACGAACTGGCCAGTTTTGAAACCCAGCCGTTTGGCCGTTTCGAAGTGGTCGCCGTAATCCATCAGCGCTTGCTGAGCCAGTTTGACCGATTGCCCACATCTTCCCGTCAGTTAAGGGATATTCCCCTGTTAATGCCACAGTCTTTTGATATTGACCTGAATATAGAAAAAGTCATGGGAGTGGTGCCAAGCTCAACCCTGCGTGTAAATGACACAACTACGCAAAAAGGGCTGTTAATGCGCGGGGCTGGCTGGGGCTATATTCCGCAAATAAACATTACCGAGGAATTGCGCTCTGGCACTCTGGTGCAGTTATTATTGGATGATGTGACCTCATCCATACGCGGCGAGATTAATCTGGTGCGGGAAAAGAAACACCCTAAGGGCCCTGTGGCGACGTTTTTGTGGCAGGCACTAACGGCACAAGCAACACCTTAACCGGCCGTTAAGCCGGTTAAGCTTTACTGATTAACGGTTATCAGCCACTTTGCTTTCATTTTCAGCAAACCAGTCGAGGCGCATATCCCAGTGATAGCGATGTTCCGGCAACAGTGGTGGTTGCTCGGCATCGATTTCGCTCAGCACGTTAGTCGCTTCGGTGATAGTCGCATCGCGGCCAAACAGGTAGCTCTGCTCCTTTACGATGGTCTGATAAGCTTTGTTCAGCGCCAGGGCCCGCTCCGGGCTCGGGGTAATAAGCTCATACACCGAGTTAGCCTGTTTTACTTTTGCTTCGTTTAGCTCACCGTCTGCGTTGAACCAGCGTGCCAGCATTTCGGCGTTCTGGCGAAATTCGTCACCGCCACCCACACGTTTCATGTAAGTGAGAAATTCGCCTTCCTGCTCGTTAATATTTGGCACATCGTCAATCTCGTGCAGGTTAATGTAACCCCAACCCTTGGCTCCGGGCACCTTGCGGGCAAAAGAAAAGGTCTGATCAAAGGTTGAGCCCACGGTTTTATGACAACCATTACAAAAAGCCAGCTCCTGTTGATGCTGCGGGCGCAGTTGCCCTTGGGCATCCTCGATATAGGCATTCAGCGTCCAGCCAAAGCCATTATCAATGCCCTGCTCTTCGCCCAGATAACGGGTTTGCGGAAGCTTTTCAAAGGCTTTGTCTTTGGCTTCTGCATAGTAAGCCGAGGCCAGGCTTTCTTTACTGCGAAACAGCGCCTTTTGCATATAGCGCACTTCTTTCATCCGCGGCGCATTGTAGATCTGGCCCTCGTCATCCACACCAATATAACGCACGGTGTGCAATAGCTCGGTGCCCTGCGGATAAAGCTGATAGCTCAGCTCAATGCTACTGGCATCGCCAACATAATGACTTTGCCGCTGAATGTGAGTGATTGCCTCACTGAGCTCGCCGTCGCCATTTAAATCCACGCCGATAGTCTGTTCATTTAGTTGCGGCACCGCCAGGCTATGCACATCCTTAAGGGCCATTTCCAGCAGGGTCAGGTTAGCCAGGTAAACGTCTTTACTGTACTGGCCTTTACGCTGCTGAAACGTTTCGGGCAAGCGGATCATCGCATCTCCGGTTGAACCGTTGGTGGGCCAGAAGGTACTTGGGAAAGGCTTGTAATTATAGGCTACCCAGCCGCTGCCGTCATTGGCAATGCCATGCTCTCCGAAGGCTTTAGCGGGGTAACTGAGTTGCTTAATCTGCATCTCGGCCGGTAAGCCATTGTCGGTGCTGGCGGTGTAATTATCCTCGCCGATATAATCCAGAATCGCTTCATCACTGATATCGGCAATCAGTTCGCGGCGGTCAACAAACAGGTTTTTCCAGCTGTTGGTCAGTCCTACATCTGAAAATTCGTAATTGCCCTGCAAGGTACCGTCGCCCATCTGATTTGGACGATTCTCGCTATTATCGTAACTCTGGTGACAAGCATAACACGGGTTATTTTTGCCGTTGGTTTTGGTGTAGCACTGCGGCGGAATAACCGACTCGGGGTTATACACCTCATTGTGCTCCATGTACGCCAGTGCGGGAATGTCATCCCCTTCCGAATAGGGATAAACCGTGGCTTGCGCGCTACTTTGAACCGCGCTTTCGTCGTTACAGGCACTGATAAGCAAGGTGCTCATCAGCGTTAGCATTGTCAGTGTGATCGTTGTTTTTTTCATAGTGTCTTAAACGCAAAAATCCGGGTGCCAGGCACCCGGACAAATTGGACAGTGTATTACTTACTTCTGAGCTGGCTCATACATCCACAGGGTGTTGTTTTCCTGGAAGCCATCTTCGCCAATCAGAATACGGCCATCGTTCATCACGATTACGTTATCCGGCTGCGACAGCTGATCCACATCACAACGCTCTGCACCAGTCAGGCTTGAACGGTAAGTAGAACCCATTACCACAGGCTCAATGCGAGAGATGTTGTAGTTCTCGCCAAGACGAGCACGGTAAACACCACCACAATCTTTAACCCGGGTAGACAGTTGCATGTCGCCTTCGCCGTCCGTCATGGTGTTGTCGATATCAGAAATGCCGATGTAAACGTAGGCATCAGTCACGATTTCACCTTCGATAGTATCTACGCCTTCAACGGCTTCCTGAGCGCGTTTGTGGTTAACTGAAATACCTTCCAGCTTACGCCACTCGGCCGTTGCGCCCATGGCTTTGGCCGCCGCACGTGACTCAAGGAAAGCTACCCGATCATCCATTGGCTGACCGGCAGTCACTTTACCACCGCCGTTGGCTACGGTTGGATAAGTGGCATCGCCATTCGCCCAGGCCGCAACATCAGCCAGCGTGATATAAGAGCTCTCGCCGTCAACGTAGTCGTCGGTACCAATGCCGTTGTATTCGTCAATCCAGGCGCGGATGGTCAGGTTGTCGCCGCTGGCCAGCTCTACCCACTCAACATCAAAGCCAGTGGTAGCCGGATCGTTCTGGCCCACATCCTGAGTCAGTTTCGCACCATATAAGGTACCGGCGCTTAAATCTTCAGCTACATCAGCAACAAACTTGAACAGCACGCCGCCGGTATCGTCCTGAGACAGATACACAGTGCGGCCATCAGGCATTACCGTTGAGTTTTCGTGCTCATAACGGCCCATCGCAAAGTGCTTCACAATCACCGGCTCGTCGGCAGCAGGCTCAGTGACTTCAGCAATGTAACCATAGTTATACGGGTTTGGTACATC
>JAYZXK010000480.1:0-15828 GCA_036141415.1 Pseudomonadota bacterium | reverse complement strand
TGAGAAAGAATACCTTCAAACGGAGGCATGTAAACACGGCCATCAACTACCGCACCGTTACGGATACGTGTCATAAACCAACCGTCGGCTTCTTCCTGGCTGAAGAATTCAAACTCATCGTTTAGTTTACGCAGATCAGGCGTGATTCCGCCAGAGATAACTTCCAGACCGTGACAACGGGCACAATTCTGGTTGTAAGCTGAGTCACCGATTTTAATCGCCAGCTCATTGCCAGTGTAAGGGTTAGTCTTCAGCCACTCATCACCTAATTGTGGTAATTCACTGGTATCTACTGCTTGCGGCGTTACATCACCGTGAGCCATTGCATTAGCGGTTACCAGGGTCAGTACCGCCAGCATCGCGCTGCGCAAAATAGTTAAATACATCTTCATCTCGGTTTCTCCAAAAGCTGCCACATTGAGTTGTCATGCCGTTAAATGTTGCAGGAAAGTAAAAATAGTCATCAATAAGTTTTCATGTCTACAACAAAGCACAGGGTGAAAGTTAGGAGATCTGGGGTTTCCTTCCAATTGTACTTAGGTAGTAAACCTTTCATCCTTTTTGCTCATTTCAACTGTGTACAATCATGCTCTACTATTGCACCATAAGGTTAAAAAAGGGTTTTGTTTTTGAACATAAAAAAACGGATAGGTTACAAATTTTACACCTGTTTAACGCGGTTTTCGCAGCACGTTCGCGTCCTGATCGCGTTTGTTGTAGGTGGGATTTTGATGCCTGCAGTGGCTAATGCCAAGGCACTAAATATAGATGTGATTTATGTTCAGCAATCATCAAACCAGGCTGCACAGCCCTTATTACTTAAAAAAACGCCCGGCAATCTCACCATCGCTGGTGCGGAACTGGCCATAAAAGACAGCAATACCACGGGGCGTTTTTTAAAACATCAATACAGTCTTTCTGGTGTAACCGGCGATAACAGCGAGGAAATTGTAGCGGCCCTTAAGCAACGTCTGAACGGACAGCCGGCTATCCTCCTCACAGACCTGCCCACGACTACGCTGAAAGTAGTAGCTGATTTAGCACTCGCCAACTCCAGTGTGATCATAAATGCCGGTGAAGCCGACAATAATTTACGTGTATCTCAGTGCCGTGGTGGGCTGTTACACACTTTGGCGAGTCGCGCTATGTTAACCGATGCCATGGCTCAGTTTTTTATGGCCAGACGCTGGCGGGAGTGGTTTGTGATCAGTGGTGAATCTGACGCCGACAAAGCCTATGCTGAGTCAATTAACCGATCAGCCAAACGCTTTGGTGCAAAGATAACCGAGCAGAAAACCTGGAGCTTCGATACCGATTTGCGCCGTAGTGCTCAGCGCGAGGTGCCGCTATTCACTCAGGGCGAAGATTATGATGTTGTGCTGGTGGCCGATGAGTCTGATTTGTTCGGCAACTATATTCCGAACAATACCTGGTTACCCAGACCGGTTTCGGGCACCCATGGGTTAACCCCAACAACCTGGCACTGGGCCCTTGAGCAGTGGGGCGCTACCCAGTTACAAAACCGTTTTTACGAACAATTTGGGCGCGAAATGCTCGACAAAGATTATGCAGGATGGCTGGCAGTGCGGAGTATCAGTGAAGCGGTTACCCGCACCCAATCCAATGACCCTAAAGCCCTTTACTCGTATCTGATGAGCAATGATTTTGAGCTGGCCGCGTTTAAGGGCCGAAAGTTGAGCTTTCGGCCCTGGAACGGCCAGTTGCGGCAACCGATTCCATTGGTGCACCCAAAAGGTTTGACCTCTCTGTCGCCGCAGGAAGGGTATCTTCACCCAAGCACTGACTTAGATACGCTGGGATTCGACAAGCCAGAATCACGCTGTGATATGGCTTACTAAAAGGTGGTAGAAGTATGCGTTTATTAGTTTTAGCAGCCGGCTTGTTAACGGCACTGGTGAGTCAGGCTGAGGTGGCTTACGTTTCCAATGAAAAGAGCGATACGTTAACCCTCATCGATGTGGATAAACTGGAAGTCATCGATACGCTGGAGGTAGGAATGCGCCCCCGCGGCATTATCTTCAGCCAGGATTATAAATACCTGTATATTTGTGCCAGCGAATCTGATGCCGTGCAGGTAATGGATTTGGCCACCCACAAGGTGATTCACAATCTGCCTTCCGGTGAAGATCCGGAGCAGTTCGCCCTGCATCCAAACAACCGTCATCTGTATATTGCTAATGAAGACAGTGCAGTGGTTACCGTTGTCGATACCGTAGACCGTACCGTTATCGCACAAATTGATGTGGGTATTGAGCCGGAAGGTATGGCCGTGAGCCCGGATGGAAAATGGGTTATCAATACCTCGGAAACTACCAACATGCTGCACTGGATTGATGCCAGTACCCACGAGCTGGTGGATAACACCCTGGTCGATCAGCGTCCGCGCCATGTGGAATTCAGCAAGTCCGGCGAAAAGGTCTGGGCGTCGGCTGAAATAGGCGGCACCGTCGACGTTATTGATACAGCCTCCCGGGAGCTGATTAAAAAGATCACCTTTAAAATTCCTGGCGTACACCGCGATAAAATACAGCCGGTGGGCATTAAACTTACCGATGATGGCAAATATGCCTTTGTGGCACTTGGTCCGGCAAACCATGTGGCGGTAATCGATGCCAGCACCTATGAAGTGCTTGATTATTTGCTGGTAGGTCGTCGTGTATGGCAGTTAGCTTTTGCCAAAGAACAGTCTTTATTGTTCACCACTAATGGTGTTAGCGGCGATGTGTCGGTGATTGATGTGGAAGATCTGAAAGTCATTAAAACGATTAAAGCCGGCCGCTATCCATGGGGCGTTGTGGTTAAACCATGAGTGATCCGGTATTAGCTGTAGAGCAAATAGGGTTTAACTACGGCGCTAAACAGGCACTGTCTGAGGTGACGTTTTCACTGTCGCCGGGGGCGTATTATGCCTTGCTTGGGCCTAATGGCGCGGGCAAGAGCACGCTGTTCTCGATTCTTTGTCAGTTACTGCAGCCGCAAACCGGTAGGGTAACAGTTAATGGCATCAATGCCGCGAAAAAGCCGCGTCAGGTGTTAAAGCAAATCGGTATGGTGTTTCAGCAACCCACCCTGGATTTAGATTTGAGTGTTGAGCAGAACCTGGCTTATCACGCCAGTCTGCACGGCTTATCGAGCGCCTACACAAAACAGCGGATCGATGAAGAATTACAGCGTTTTGCATTAAGCGATCGACGCAAAGATAAAGTCCGCTCACTCAATGGCGGTCACCGCCGCCGTGTAGAGATAGCTCGAGCGCTGCTGCATCAACCGGCTATTCTGTTGCTGGATGAGGCCACCGTGGGCCTGGACCAGTCCACCCGTGACACGATTAACGATCACCTGCGCCAATTGTGTAGCGACTCTGGTATCACAATTTTGTCGTCGACCCACCTGATTGACGAAGTGCGCCCCAATGACGAGCTGATTGTGTTGATCAAAGGTCAGATTCAACTGCAGCAACGTTGTGAGGAGGCCATGCAGGCCCAGCAACTGGACTCGGTGCAGGCGCTTTACCGACACTTTCATCAGCAGGGGGAGCAATAGATGTACTGGACCTGCTTTGTTGGTGTATTAAAACGGGAACTGCTGAGATTCTGGCAACAGCGCTCGCGGCTGATAAGCGCGCTGGTACGCCCTTTATTATGGCTGGTGGTGTTTGCGGCGGGCTTTCGTGCTGCGCTGGGGGTAGCGATTATTCCTCCCTATGAAACCTACATCACTTATGAGGTTTACATTATTCCAGGGCTGGCCGGCGTGATCATGCTGTTTAACGGCATGCAAAGCTCGCTTTCTATGGTGTACGACCGGGAAATGGGCAGCATGAAGGTGCTTCTCACCAGCCCCATGCCCCGACCGTTTCTGCTGGTTAGTAAGCTGTTGGCCGGTGCCTGTATTTCCATGTTACAGGTGTATGCCTTTTTCGCCATCGCCTGGTTGCTGGAGGTGGAAGCTGAGCCAATGGGTTACTTGCTGGTTATTCCGGCTTTACTCCTAACCGCCTTATTACTGGGAGCGCTGGGACTATTGCTGTCGTCTTTTATCAAGCAATTGGAAAACTTTGCCGGGGTGATGAACTTCGTGGTGTTTCCGATGTTTTTCCTCTCTTCGGCGTTATACCCGTTGTGGAAAATGCGCGAGTCGAGCGAATGGCTTTACTGGATATGCCAGTTTAATCCGTTCACACACGCGGTAGAACTGATTCGTTTTGCGCTTTATGGCCAGTTTAACGGGCAGGCAGCGCTGGTAACCGGTGTTTGTACGCTGATTTTTACCAGTCTGGCTATTTGGGGCTATGACCCTAAACGGGGCATGGTAAAACGCAAGGTGGGCGGTTAGCTCGCTGAATTAACAAACGGATGGATTATCCTGATAGCCGCGGTAAATAAAGGCTGGCTGAATGACAGTACATCCACTAATATAACTTACAGAGCATTTACAGGGTGATAAAAATGGTAGAAATTCTCGTCGCTGATGACCATCCCTTATTTCAATATGCAATCACCGATTTCGTTGAGCGTAATATTCCGGACACTAAAACCATCAGTTGTATCGACCTTGAAGAAGCACTCAATACAGCAGAAGAAAACCCCAACATTGATTTAGTGCTACTCGATCTGAATATGCCAGGCATGGATGGCCTTAACGGTATCGTGCGTTTTCGTAATCAGTTCCCTGAAATTCCTATTGTTATTGTGTCGGCAGAAGAAGATAAAAATGTCGTGCTGCAGGCCTTTACCTATGGCGCGGTAGGGTTTATCACCAAGTCTTCCAGCTGTGAGCAGATTGTGGGTGCGCTCCAGCAGGTACTCTCCGGTCAGGTATATTTGCCGCCGGATATCATCCGCAATGGCGGAAGCACTAAGCCCAAGGAAGACTCCGCTCAACAGCAAATCGATCCTAAGTTGATTGGCGCTTTAACCCGCCGCCAGTTACTGGTGTTTGAGTGTATCGCCAAAGGTAAGTCTAACAAGCAGATTGCCTATGAGCTGAATATTGCCGAAACCACAGTGAAGGCTCACGTGTCGGCTATTCTTACTAAGCTGAATGTACATAACCGCATCCAGGCAGCGCTTTGTGCGGCCAGTATCGACTTTAACCAGTATCTGATGCGCAATTAGCGGTTAGTGATTGATAATGCTTTGTAAGCCATGGGTATCCTGTTGCCCATGGCGTGAGTGATTCTCCTTCCTGCCGACTTCCCACCTGTGACGGTCTTTTATTGCAAGTGCTTTAAAAACCACTAAAAATTAAGTATTGTTTTGGCCTTGCTCGCCAGATTTGCAAAGGTTGATATGGATATCGAAGTTACCAGACCAAAACAATTCACCGATTTTACCCGCAGCTACCGTTTGCTTGCCGATGGCAAGGAAGTGGCGTTAATCGAACGCGGGACCACGCGAAAGGTTACTCTGCCGGCCGACAGTAAAATACTCACGGCTTACATAGATTGGTGCTACAGCCCGGACTTTGCGGTTAGTGATATTCAGGACAGCCGCATCGTAGTCAAAAACGCATTCGCCTCTAACCCTCTTAAAGCGCTGTTACTTCCGCTTTATTACGTGACATTTGGTAAACATAAGTATCTTAAGATAGAGTCGTAATTCTTACGTCTATGGACGGCCGTTTTGAACGACAAGGAGAAACCAATGCAAGACAATCAACAAGAATACTGGGGGATGCCGCTAAACACTTACTGCATGCTGCTGCATTTGAGCCAGCTAAGCAGTATTGTCATTCCCGGGCTTGGTTTTATATTGCCTATCGTGATGTGGGTGGTAAATAAAGATAAAAGTGACACCATAGACCAGCATGGCAAAGTGACTGTAAACTGGTTGATAAGCCTGGTTATCTACTATGCGATTTGTTTTATTCTCATTTTCATACTAATCGGCGTAGTTGCCATATGGATTCTGGCTTTGTTGAATATTGTCTTTGCTATTATTGCTGCACTAAAAGCCAATAATGGCGAGTTGTGGGTTTATCCGCTTAGTATCCGGTTTTTAAAGTAACCGGCACTGTTTCAGATGCCAACCCATCGCTGATAACTGGAAAGATTAAGACATTCATCCGTACTTCCAGGATATAAGATTTATTAATTACCACCCAAGGAATTTGGTCTTCATTACGGTAGTTTTAAATACCAATATACGCCTTTGGCGTACATTGATATTAATGTTATAGTTAGCTAATGGTAATAATTGAAACACCCATATTCACCAAGCTCATAACAGAGCTGATGAATGATGATGAATACAAAGACTTGCAGGAAGCACTTGTTAGCAGGCCAGATAGGGGCGCAATCATCAAAAATAGTGGTGGTCTAAGGAAGGTCCGCTGGGCGCTGGAAGGAAGGGGTAAGAGTGGTGGAGCAAGAGTTATCTATTACTGGATGACCGACAACGACCAACTTTATATGTTGTTGGCGTACCCAAAAAATGTGCAGGATAATTTGACAGACGCACAGCTTAAAGCGCTGAAGAAAATCGTAGAGAGGTGGTCAGAATGAATGGCGACATGTTTGAACAATTGATAGAGAGCGTGACTCAAGCAGACGATATTATCAAAGGTAAGGCAAAGCCTTTCCGTGCAACTGAATTTGCTGAGCCTCAGGTAAAAGCCATTCGCGCAAAAACGGGATTATCGCAAACCCGTTTTGCTGACGTTTTGGGTGTGAGCAAACGCACATTGGAGAATTGGGAACAAGGCCGACGCCATCCAACAGGTCCTGCTCGTGCTTTGCTTAAAATCTTAGATGCTGACCCCAAGCACGCTATGGAAGTACTTAATCACTAGAACCCCCGCTTAACTGCATGATTTGGCGGATGCATTCGACGACGAGGCAAGGAAAACCAGGCGTTGCCTTCGATGCTATGTATGATGATTTTAGTCGCGCGGAGAGGCTTTACTGGTTAAGCTAAGCAATTGATGATCATCAACTCTTTGGAATTAGAATTAGCCAATGACTACGGATTACCTGTCGCTGGAATGGCAGACTCTGCAAAATCAGTTCGATAGCTATGAGAAATACAGTTTGCTCATTAAGCTGGTCGCTATTTTTACAACGGCTTTTGCATTAGGCTTTGAATTTAACCTGATAGTACCGGTGTTAATGGTTGGGGTATTCTGGTTGCAGGACGGTATCTGGAAAACCTTTCAGGGGCGTTTTGAAACCCGTTTGCTAATTGTTGAGGCTGCTTTGGCTGCCAATCATAATGAAACCGGCTGCCAGTTTAATCAGCAATATCAGCAAATCGCCAACAGCGGCATAGGCCTGATTAAAGAGTATCTGAAACAGTGCCTCAGGCCGACAGTGATGTATCCCTATGTTGTTTTACTTGGTCTTACTTTATCGGCTGTATGGTGGTAGTGAGTACTTACAATCAGGTTTTTGCGTTTGATAACAGGTTAGATAACGCCAGCTTCATCTTATGAGGCTTCACGGGCTTATTAAGCAGCGAATAGCCTTTTTCCCGTACCTTCTGGCGCAGCTCATTGGTATAGTTGGCCGTGATCATAATAACCGGTGGGTGCGGTATTAAATGCTGATGAGTAATTTCCAGTGCGTCAAAGCCAGTATCGCCATCGTCCAGGTGATAATCGGCAATGATAAGCTGAGGGTCCAGCTCGGTTAAGAACTCCGGTTCTTGCAATTCTTCCAGGGTTTGTACCGAGGTAATGTTGCAATTCCAGCTGCCCAGCACCGTTTCCATGCCTTTACAAATTTCATCGTCGTTATCGATAAGTAAAATTCGCGCCCCTTCGAGTTGATCGTTGAAGCGGTCGATTAACGGTGCTGGAGTCGGTTTAACCCGCTGGGCAAGCTTATCTGCATAGGGCAGGGTGATGCTGAAGCAGGAGCCTTTGCCCTCTACTGAACGAACATTAATGGTATGGTTCATCACACTGGCGAGCCGTTCTACAATGGCCAGGCCTAAACCGAGGCCTTTATCATGACGGCGTTTCTTGGCATCCAGGCGATTAAACTCGTGGAAGATTTCACTCAGTTTGTCCTGCGGGATACCAATACCGGTATCAAAAATCTGAATTTGTAAGCCTGCCTTGCGCCGCCTTACGCCTACTAAAATACTGCCTTCGTTGGTGTAGCGAATTGCGTTGCTGAGCAGGTTGCGCAGGATCCGCGCCAGCAGATAAGTATCTGAATGAACCAGTGTTTGAGTGGTCTTTACTCTCAGCCTGAGGCCTTTACCCTCTGCCTGAGGGGTAAACTCATTCACCATATTGGTAATTAAGTCGTCGATTTCAAAATCATCCAGAACCGGTTCAATCAATCCGGCCTCAAGCTTTGAAATATCTACCAGCGCACTGATTAGCGACTCGAGGTTTTCCAGTGAGTAGCTTAATGAACGAATAAGTTTCTGTGCTTCTTCGCCAAGTATCAGATCGTTTAAGGCATCGGCAAATAAACGGGCTGAGTTCATGGGTTGCAGCAAGTCGTGACTGGTGGCGGCGAGGAATTTCGATTTCGACTCATTGGCCTGGTCGGCTTCCCGTTTTGCCTCCAGCAGCTTAATTTCGGCCAGTTGTCGTTCTTCAATTTCGTTGCGTAACTGCAGGTTAATTTCAGAAATCTTTTTGGTGCGCTGGTTTACCCGCTGCTCCATGTAATCATAGGCATGCTTAAGGGCCCGGGCGGTGCGTCGCTGCTCGGTAACATCCTGCTCCAGAGCAAAAAAACCAATGACGTTGCGCTGCTCGTCAAAATGGGGGATGTAGGTTTTGTTTGAGATCCGCACGTTATCCGGATCACGGCTGTGTTCGAGCTCAAAGTTAACCGCCTGGCCGAGCATGGCACGGGCAATATGGATGGTGAGGGTCTGATACTCTTTATGGCCAAGCACGTCACTGAGGTGATGATTAATAATTTCGTCCCGTGAGCGGTTAAACCACTTTTCAAACTCGCGGTTAACGAATTCGTAGCACAGATCTTTGTTAACATAGGAAATCAGTGCTGGCATGGCATCGGTGATCAGGCGGATACGCTGTTCACTTTCGCGCAGGGCAATCTGATTGCGACTGCGTTCGGTAATATCGGCAAAGGTGATTAGTATGCCGCCGCCGGGGATCAGGTTGCGCCGCACCAGTAATACCAGGTTTTCATCGAGCATCATCTCGACTTCCAGGAAGTCCTTATCCGGTGCCACATCAAAGGAAATGGCGTCAAACAGGGCTTTGGCAAACACGTTTTGTTGCATGAGTTCGGCAAATACATCGCCGCGTTGAACACCGCTGTCCGACAAGCCTAACAGCTCGAAAAAGCGCTGATTCCAGGTTTCGATTTGCCTGTCAGCGTTAATCAGTACAACGCCCTGGCTCATGTTTTCCAGGGTGGCTTTGAGGAGCTCAGCCTGTTCGGTCATGGCGGTCTCGTAGCGGACCTCTTCGGCTAATTTTATATTGGTGATATCGGTATACACCACCACCAGGCAGTTATCGTTAGTTTTACGCTCCTGCATCTGGATCCAGGTGCCATCGCGCAATTTAAAGATGGTCTGGGCAATCGGATCGGGATAAACGCCCACTTTTTTCTGCGCTTTGGCTTTGTGATCAACCAGTACCAGCGAGGCGGCGGTGATTTCCTGAAAAGAGGTTTTGCCCAATTCGTAGGTAATATTGTGCTGTTGCCAGAATTCGGCGCAGCGGCTGTTTACCATTACCATTTTGCGGTCTGCATCGAACAGGGCGAAGGCATCGGAAATACTCTCAATAGCGTCACGCAGACGCTGACGATCCTGTTCGGCCTGAATCTGGCTTTTCTCTGTTTCCCGGCGGGCCAGTTCGAGCTGTTGGTTGGACTCTTCCAGACGATGCAGGGTTTGCTGCAGGCGGTAGGTGCGCTCTTTTACCTTATCGGCGAGCATGGCTGCGCCTTCAAAAGACTGATAGGCATCACTGTGATTGCCCCACCCCATTTCTACCCGACGCATCAGCACGCGGTTTATTTTCTGCAGCTTCTCGTTTTCGTAGCGCAGCCGTTCGAGCTCATCTTCGCCGGCTATTTCCGGCGACTCAACGGCTACTTCAGGCGTCAGTGGACTTGAGGTCGGTTTCAATGGGCGCTCCAATCGCTACGCCAGTAAAAGTATGGTTCAAGTGTAACCCATTTATTTGCTCACCGTAGGTATTAAATCCGATCATATGATTGGCACGGTAAAGCTCTGACATGGCATCTTCCAACTGGTATTTATCGATTTCAGCGCGGCGGTGAGTACAGTCAAACCCAATGAGTAAATCAATCTCGCCTACGTTGCGGCGAATATCATTAAGGATCATGGTGGAGTGAGCATGCAGCCCGCTGGATTTCATCTTGGTCAGCACAATCCCGGCGTCAATGGCGCAGAAAAAAGTCAGGCTTAAATCATCGTTCACCTGCTGGATGCTGCGGATATACAGGTGGTCGCCAATTTGCACTGCCAGAGGGTGCATGGCGAAAACTTCTGAGGTTAGTTCCTCGAGCTTTAAGCCGTTTATGCGGCAATACTCCAGCGCAGCCGGTTCGGCATTAAACTCTTCCACCACCCGTTGTCCCGGTGCGGTTTGGGTAACCACCAGCTTGTCGTTTTCGGGCGCTAAATGATGGTGGCTGAATACATCAAAATAACAGTTGGTATTAATCAGCATAAAAACTGCTGCGCTACTGTAAAAGCGACCGTTGCAATAAATCTGGGTATCGACAAAGTGCTGATCATCCCCGGCTGATCCGCCTACCAGCGGAATATCCTGCATACTCATATTGAGTACATCGATAACCAGCTCTTCCCGAATAGATAAGCCATCCAGTAAGGTCATGCCGAAAGAATGTTGTTCTACCGGTCCGGGGGATACGGCTTTGCTGCGCAGCTTGTCGAGCATGGAGTTAACCAGCACGTCGGCATCGCGCTCCGAAAAAGCCGCCAGATTTTCGATCAGCACGGTTTCTACGGCGAAGTGCTGTTTACTGAGGGCAAAGGCGCAGATGGAGTGCTTGCGGCAACCATCGGGCGTTATTTCGCCGGCAGAAGTACAGCCAATTACCGGGATGTCGCCAAAATAGCGGTTTAATTCTTTCGACAGTTGTTCCAGCGGATACCGGGTACAACAATAAAAAACGACACATGCTGCTTCACATGGCGCCAGTGCATTGTAGATGTCCCGTGCTGCAATGACAGGGTCAAGACTTTCCGATCCGGCTCTGGCCACAGAAGGTGAGTCGAAAACTTCAACGGTTTGACTAATTTGTTGCGACAGCATGGATACTCCCTAAACTCGGGTGACTGGTTGCATTACGCTGTGCCAAAGGGCTGAGATACCAATTCACCGCTGTCGATTCTATATAATTCACAATTGTTTAACAAGATTAGCAAGAGTGATTTACGCACAAAACTCGGCCATTAGTAGCATAAATTGGGCCGTTGGTCATACAACTAACGATCAGGCCGGATCAGCTAACGACTGTTTAAAACGTTCGGCGAGGGCTAAAAGTTCATTTTCGAGAGGATTACGGGGGCGTTGTGAGGTTAAGCGGACATCTTCCAGCACCTGCATAGGATGACTACTGAGTAGCAGGATACGGTCAGATAAGGTGAGTGCTTCAGTTATATCATGGGTCACATAAACTACGGTAGTCCGGCGTTTTTGCCACAGTTCACTGAGCAGTTGTCTGAGCGAGTCGGCGGCGGGAATGTCCAGCGACGAAAAAGGTTCATCCATTAGCAGAATATCCGGCTCACAGGCAAACGCCCGGGCCAGCGCTGCCCGTTTCAGCATACCGCCTGAAAGTTGGGCTGGATACTGATATTCGGCGCCGCTTAAACCCACCAGACTGAGCCAGTGTAAAGCGCTGGAGCGGCGCTGTGATGTGCTGCCGTCACATACCAACATCACGTTTTCGCAAATGCTCAGCCAGGGCATCAACCTGGGTTCCTGGAACATCAGCGACACCCTGGCCGTTTTGCCGTCTGGTTTGCTGAGGCGAATCTCACCCTCAAAGTCGTTGTCGAGGCCGGCAATCAGGTTGAGCAGTGTGCTTTTACCCGCCCCTGATGGACCGAGCAGGGTGACAAACTCCCCGTTGCTAAGAGTCAGGCCGAGGTTGCGAATAACGGCGGTGGCAATCCCCGCGTCGTTTACAAATGCCTTGTTGATAATATCTACTGTGTAAGTCATCGCCACTTCAGTACCCGCCGTTCCCAGGGGCGTAAAACGCCGGCTTCCAGGGCAAAGATAATACAGGCAAACGCCAGTGTATAAGCCAGCACACTGGTAATATCAAAATACTGAAAGAACAACGACAGCTGAAAGCCCACGCCATCGCTGCAGCCGAGCAATTCAACTACCAGCACAATTTTCCATACCAGGGCCAGACCGCCGCGGGCTGCGGCCAGAAAATACGGGTACAGTTGCGGCAAATAAACCTTTATAAAAGTGCGCCCCGCCGGTACCTGATAGGCTTTGGCCACATCCAGCAAGCGCTTATCCACGGCTCTGGCGCCTTCGCGCATAGTGACCGCGATATTGGGCGTTTTATTTACGATAACAGCAATTAGCGCGGCTGTTTCATTTAATCCAAACCAGATAAAACACAGAATAATCGTTACCAGCGCCGGCACGTTCAGCGCCAGGGTCACGACGCTGTCGAGCCATAAATCAAGCCGCTTAAAGTGGCCAATAACCAGCCCCAGTAAGCTGCCCAGTAACATAGCGCACAGAAAACTAATGGCAATACGGCGCAGGGTAATGGTCAGGTGGTGCGGTAACTCGCCGCTGTCGACATGACCCATCAGGTTAGTCAGCACTGCATAGGGAGCTGGTAACAAGTCGGGAGTAAATAGCATCACAGCGGCCTGCCATAGCAGAATAAAAACCACCATCGACAGCATGCGGGTTAGTGCCGGATGACTGTGCATCAGTGCTTACTGTCCTGCCAGCGCCGGACTATGCCAGAACAGGCTGTCAGGCAGAGATTGCAGTGAACCGGTTACGCCAGTAGTTCCCTCATTGGCTTTAAGTACCTTAAACAGCTTTTGTAAATCGGCTTTAATATCGGCATCAAAGCGGGTCGGAATTCCTTGGCGGTAGTGCTCAATAAGCACTGGCCGGGCTTCGGCGGAATACTTTTGCGTGAAAGAAGGAATAATTTGCCACAGATTATCGTCACTATTCATTTGGGCCCGTGTAGCAAATGACATGGCAAAAAACTGGTCTACCAACGCCGGATTTTCGGCTGCCCAGCTTTGTTTAAATAACCAGCCAATCACCGGTACGTCGGCACTGATTTGCCAACTGCCAAGCACTTCATCCATTGTTAGTAGCGAGCGTTTATCGTGAGTTTTCAGCTCCGCGGCGTAATGCCAGAAATTGACGACGGCGTCGAGCTGATCGCGCAGCATAAGCTGATTAAGCATAGGGGGCGCGGCGAATTTAACGGTTGTCTGACTGGCTAATTCAAGGCCGAAATGTTGCCTTGCATAGGCACTGTAAAGGATCCAGTTTTTGTTGCCTTTACCGCCGGCGAAGCCAATAGTTTTGCCTTTTAACTCACCTATGTTTGCGGCGTTGTCTGAGCTGTGAACAACCAGTTCGCCCGCCGCGGTAGAGTAGGGATAGAAGTGATACAGCCGGCCTTCGTCATACTGACGAGCAGCCCATAGCCAGTCGCCTACAATCATGTCTACGGCGCCGCCTTGCAGGGCAACAGACAGTGCCTGCGGTGAGCCGAGGGCAACCCGGGTTAGCTTAAAGCCGTATTGTTCCGGGTAATTTTTCGCTTCTGCGAGATCAAGCTCCCAGTTGAGGGTGCCATATTTGAGTACGCCGACACGGATTTCTGGCAATTCGTCAGCGCTTGCGCACGATATCAGCGCGCTACACCACAGGATGATACAACTCAGTACAACTCTAATCATCATGGTATGAGTGTTATTCGGCGGTCGTCGGGTCGATCATGGTTCTAACCTGATTAATCTGATTGGCCGGGATACCCATTTGTTCGGCATGGTCCATAATGGCCTGTTTATCAGGTGAAATATAAACACAATAAATCTTGTTGTCGGTAACGTAGCTCTCTACCCACTGAATATGCGGGCCGGCCTCACGTAATACACAGCAGGACTGTTGAGAAGTATTTTGCAGCTGCTCGGCATTGAGTTCGCCGGCGCCCGGGATTTCGCGTTCGATAATAAATTTTGGCATGGCAGACAAATCCTTCGTTTTTTAAATTGTAGTGAGCCGAAAGGAAAAAGGTCCCCGCAGATGCGGGAACCTCGCTTACGCCAGTTATGGCAACGCTTTTAGAAAAAGCCCAGTGGGTTGATGTCGTAGCTGGTCAGCAGGTTTTTGGTTTGCTGATAGTGGTCGAGCATCATTTTGTGGTTTTCACGGCCCACACCTGATTTCTTGTAGCCACCGAATGCTGCGTGTGCAGGATAAGCGTGGTAGCAGTTCATCCATACACGGCCGGCTTCAATGCCACGGCCCATGCGGTAGGCAAGGTTAGTGTCACGAGTCCATACACCCGCACCCAAACCAAACTCAGTATTGTTAGCAATAGCCAGTGCTTCTGCTTCGTCTTTAAAGGTGGTTACGCCAACAACCGGTCCGAAGATTTCTTCCTGGAACACGCGCATGTCGTTAGAACCTTTCAGCAGGGTAGGTTGTACATAGAAACCGTTGCTGAAGCCTTCAACGTTGGCAGGACCGCCACCGATAAGCACTTCGGCGCCTTCTTTCTTACCTAACTCAAGATAGCCCAGGATTTTTTCATACTGCTGAGCAGATGCTTGTGCACCCACCTGAGTATCGGTATCCAGTGGGTTACCACGTTTGATTTGTTGTGTACGAGCGATAACCAGCGAGATAAAGTCATCGTACATATCTTCCTGAATCAGCGCACGTGATGGACACGTACAAACTTCACCCTGGTTGAAGAATGCCAGTACAGTACCTTCAACACATTTGCTCAGGAACTCGTCTTCATGCTTCATTACGTCGCTGAAATAGATATTTGGCGACTTACCACCCAGTTCTACAGTCGATGGGATGATGTTGTCTGCAGCGCATTTCAGGATGTGAGCACCCACGGGAGTTGAACCAGTAAAGGCAATTTTTGCGATACGCTTGTTAGTTGCCAGTGCTTCACCCGCTTCTCTACCGAAACCGTTTACGACGTTCAGTACACCCGGCGGTAACAGATCGCCGATGATTTCCATCAGTACCAGAATAGACGCAGGGGTTTGTTCAGCAGGCTTCAGAACGATACAGTTACCGGCAGCCAGTGCAGGTGCCAGCTTCCACGCTGCCATCAGCAGTGGGAAGTTCCACGGTATAATCTGACCTACAACACCCAGCGGTTCATGAAAGTGATAAGCAATGGTATTTTCGTCAATTTCGCTGATGCCACCTTCCTGAGCGCGGATACAACCGGCAAAATAGCGGAAGTGGTCGGCGGCCAGTGGAACGTCAGCGTTCAGTGTTTCACGCACGGCTTTACCGTTATCCCAGGTCTCTGCTACGGCCAGGGCTTCAAGGTTGGCTTCAATGCGATCAGCAATCTTTAAAATCAGATTAGAACGCTGAGTAACAGAGGTTTTGCCCCAGGCAGCTTTGGCTTTATGAGCGGCATCAAGCGCTAACTCGATATCTTCAGCCGTTGAGCGAGGGATTTCGCAGAATTTTTCGTTGTTAACAGGTGATACGTTATCGAAATACTGACCTTTAACGGGAGCAACCCACTCGCCGCCAATAAAGTTTTCGTATCGTGATTTAAATGAGACAACAGAATTTTCTGTTCCAGGTGCTGCATAGATCATGTTG
>JAYZXK010000479.1:0-5367 GCA_036141415.1 Pseudomonadota bacterium | reverse complement strand
GTGAACCCGTAGAAAGATCGGTCAACCGATCAGTATAAATTTCTTAACTGATCGGCATTAGGCGCTATGCCGGCTTACATTACGGTGGGGATGAACTAAGCGGCTTTTTCCTCAGCAACCCAGTTATCTACCATGCGTTCTAAAATAGTCAGAGGCACCGCGCCACTGCCGAGGATCACATCGTGGAAGGCGCGGATATCAAACTTATCGCCCAGTTCGGTTTCGGCTTTTTCTCGTAGTTCAAGAATTTTCAGCATGCCGATTTTGTAGGAAGTCGCCTGACCCGGCCACACAAAATAGCGCTGTACTTCGGTTTTTATGGCGCCATCGGAAATGGGCGAGTTATCTCTGAAGAACTGACTAGCCTGTTCTTCTGTCCAGCCTTTGGCATGGATGCCGGTGTCTACCACCAAGCGGATAGCGCGCCACATTTCAGAGACTAGGCGGCCAAAATCAGACATGGGGTTCTGGTAGCCGCCCATTTCCTTCGCCACCAGCTCTGCATACAACGCCCAGCCTTCAACATAACTGTTAAAGAACGACGTGGTTCTGAATTTAGGTACGCCTTCCAGTTCCTGAGCAATGGATATTTGCATATGGTGGCCGGGGTTGCCTTCGTGGTAGGCGATAGCCTCCATTTCGTTTTTCGGCATGGTGGACATATCTATCAGGTGAGCATAGTACACACCCGGTGTGCTGCCATCCGGCGAGCCGGCAAAGTAATGCTGCGGGGCGCCAGCCTGTTCACGATAAGGTTCTACCCGCTTTACAACTAAATCGGCTTTGGGCAGGATGCCGAAGAATTCCGGTAATTTATCGGCAATGTTATCCAGAAAGGCGGTTGCGTCGTCGAGGTAAGCCTGTCGACCCTCATCGGTATTCGGATAATAAAATCGTTCGTCGGTGTTATCCGATTTAATGTAGGCAAAGAACTCTTTTAAGGTGCCGTCGAAGCCTTCTGCCTGCTTAATTTTTTCCATTTCAGCCAGAATGCGGTCTACTTCGTTCAAACCAATCTGATGAATTTCATCGGCGGTTAAATCGGTAGTGGTACGTAATGCCAGGGCCGAGTTGTAATAAGCTTCGCCCTGCGGCAGCGCTGAGGCGCCTGTTGCTTCTCGGGAAATGTTCGGCAGATCATTTTCAAACCAGCTAATCAGCTTGCCATAGGCTGGCATGACCTTATCGAGCAGTGCGGTCTCGGCTTCCTCAATAAAGGTCGCCGCCTGTTCGGCTGTGATCTCGCCGCTTTCCTCAAGCGCTGCCACCTTGGTTTTTACGTCTGCCAGCAATGAGGAGTCCTGATCACTGTCGGCATCAAAAGGTTTGCCAGAGATAATCGCTTTGCTTTGTTTGATAACACCTTCGTAAGCAAAGTACGGCGCTTTAACGCCCTCGTCGGCATTGATGGCAACCCGGCTGGTTAATTGTTCAACCGCCCGGCCAACGCCTGCCAGTCTGGAAATATAGGCTTCCATGTCCGAGGTTTCGGCGACTTTATGATAATTGATCAGCAGAGTTGGCAGCATGGACTGCATGCCATTCATTTGCGTGAGTACGTAATTACGGCGGCGAAATTCAGCCTGCTTTTTGGCCTGTTCAAACTGAAACATCCAGATGTCGTAGGATATTTTAGTGTCTTCATCTAACTTGCTGTAATCAAAATTGGCTTTGAGTTCGTCAACGGTGGCCGCCATCCATTGCAGACGTTTATCCTGGCCTTGTTCCGACATGTCATCAATCTGGTCGTAGAGATCCTTACGGCCAAGGCGGGTCATCATCAGCGGGGAAAACTGCAGTTGTTGCTCGTATTGTTCTTCAAACCAGGCATTCAATCGCTCGGATTCGCTAAGCTGGGCGCTTTCGGCTGCGCTGGCAGGTTGTGAAGCGGTACTGGTTTGCGGTGCTTCGGAACAGGCGGTCAGCGTAAGCGCTACCGCACTGAGGAAAAAGAGTCGTTTCATGGTGTAAGCCCCTGGATAGTGGTCAATTATAATTGCTTTGGTTACCAGTAGACCCTGATGCGGGGCTTATTTCAATCACTTAAGTGGATCAAAGTTGTTTCAGCTTGTCGGTAAATGCTTTGATCCTCGCCAGACCTTCATGCAACAGCGCTTCTGACGTGGCATAAGATAGCCTGACAAACTGGTCGCCACCGACAACACCAAAATCATTGCCGGGTGTCATGGCCACATGGGCTTCGCTGAGTAAGCGGTCACAAAACTCCATGGCAGACATGCCCGTCTGGCTAACGTCAATATAAACATAAAACGCGCCGTCAGGCTCAACCGGAACGTTGAGGCCCGCGTCAGCCAAGCCTTGCAGAACGATTTTTCGCCGTGACAGTAAGGACTCCCGCCGTTGCTCACAGAGCGCCAGGGTGGGTGGTGTAAAGCAGGCTAAAGCCGCAAGCTGGGCTGGTGTGGAGGGGCAAATATATAAGTTTTGCGCCAGTCGCTCGATAACCGCCACCATGTCGTTTGGTACAATCATCCAGCCTAACCGCCAGCCGGTCATGCCAAAGTATTTTGAAAAACTGTTGATAATAATCGCATCGTTATCAAACGACAGCGCCGATTGCGGCGAGCCGTTGGTACCGTCACTCAGGTTTAGGTAGATTTCATCGATTATCCGCCACGCGCCGCGGGCTTTGGCAAACTCGCACATTTTGGCAAGGTCGTCGGCAGATACTGCTGTGCCGGTGGGATTGGATGGTGTGGCAACCATCAGTGCCCGGGTTGTCTCCTGCCAGTGCTTTTCTACCAGTGCAGGCGTTAACTGAAATCGGTCGGCAGCCGTGGTGGGGACCAGATTAACCTTGCCGCCGAAGGTGGTAACAAACTGGCGATTGCAAGGATAGGAGGGATCGCCCACCATTACTTCATCACCCGGATTAACCAGTGCGGCACATACCAGTAACAGCGCCGCTGACGCACCGGCGGTTACCACTACCCGTTGCGGATCGATCTGCAGCCCGTGCATGGTCTGGTAAAAGCCTGCAATGGCTTCACGCAGACGGAAGTCACCCAGTGCCCCGGTGTAGGGTAACTGATTCTCTGCAACGGCCTGTTGCATGGCTTGCTGAACCGCTGGCGGCGCGCCAAAGTCAGGCTCACCAATGTTTAAACGAATAACGTTGTGCCCGGCGTGCTCGAGCGCCGTGGCTTTTTCGCCGAAGGCCATTGCATAAAATGGAGTGATGGCCATGGCCCGGTCAGAATACTGCATGTAACTCTCTATTGTTTTAGTGTAACCAGCCTGATCGTGTACCACGCTGGCTGATAATAACCAGTAATAATGCGATGACAGTTACAATAACAGGCATTACCACTATGCCCCAGCCCATGATGCCGATGGCATCAATGACCACAAAGTTGTAATACTGCTGCACAAGCACCCCGGCGAGCGAGATAACCAACACCGGAAACGCGAGCTTTTTGCCCAGAGCCAGTAAGATACTACCTATTAAACCGCCAAAAACGGCCAGGGCATAGGCACTGTAAGACCATACCGGGATATCCCGGTAGACCGCCTGCTGCGCCTCAGGAAGCTGGGCAATCATCTCTGGCGTCATCATTAGCTGGCTGAAAAATGCCGCCACGCCAATCCCATTCCAAAGCACCATCAACCAGGCAAACACCTTAAGACCGGTGGACATCCGTTTTGTGTTGTTCATTCTGACCTCTTAACCCATTCTGCTTATTAATGATGTCATCACTATACGTGAATTTTGCGTGATAGATAATGGATTATACCTGCTTATACTTTTGTCTAAAGTAGTGCAATTGGTCAGCTTTTCATCCCAAAAAATGTGCAGCATCGATTATTACTCAGGAATAGTTTGTTAAAGGATTGTATTAAAGATACGGTATACGATATCTTTTATGCAAACTGTCGGTTGCATCCGGCTATTTATCCTAAACCAGCCATCGAATCAGTGAACTGGTACAGGGTTTGAAATACCTGTGTGAATACCGCCTAAGGAAAGGCGCAGAACAACAACACGGTCTCGAATTCAAACTCCCTGAAACAAGACTGAGAAAATAACGATATGGCACTAAAACACACAAGCAAACCCTTTTCACTTACCCTACTGGCTGGCGTTATAGGCCAGCTACTGATTGGTTCTCAGGTTAATGCACAAACCAGTGACCAAGCCGAAGCACAAAAAGAAGAGAAAATCGTCGTCGTTGGTCGTCGTGTTTCCCAAACAGATATTGCAATCGGTACCGACGAAGCAACCAACACTCTGGCCGTTACCCGCGACGAATTGCTTTCTGCACCGTCGGGGATCTCTGGGTTGAAAATGCTCGAAAATTTACCCGGCTTTAACGTTCAAACGGATGGCGCATTAGGGCTTTATGAGTTTGGTAACTCAGTGCAGGTACGGGCTTTCCAGTTAAGCCAGATGGGTTTTGTACTGGATGGTATTCCTATGGGGCGCTCCGATGCTTTTGGCGGTAGCCCTATCTTCCGTTACGTAGACAATGAAAACCTTGGCGCCGTTGTCGCCTCACCAGGTGCTGGCGATGTATCAGCGCCAACCTATTCTTCCTTGGGTCCGATTGCTTCTTACAGCACGGTTCGCCCATCTGAGGACATGGGCGGTATGGTGGCCGTCACTGTGGGTGATTTCGACCTGCAACGGACTTTCGTAAAACTGGAAACCGGCGATATCGATGGCTTCAGAGCCTACGTGAGCCGTTCTAAAACCGACAGTGACCTGTGGCGTGGCCCGGGTACCATCGACCGCGAGCACATAGAAGCCAAAGCGTTGTACGAGTTCGGTGACAGCTATATCCAGGCTACCTATGTAGCGAACGATTTCTTCGATTATGATTCACCGTCTGCACCGGCCTCTACTTTTGCGAGCGACTATTACTACAGCTATGCCGACAGTATCCCGGAAGGGTGTATCAGCTCAGCAGGCAGCGTATATGATTATAATGGTGACGGCAGCATCGATGACGATGACTTTACGCCGGTATTCACTGGTTCAAACTGTACCAGTTATTACGAAGACCGCATCAATATTCGCGATGATAAGCTCTATTCATTAGGTTTTGGCACCTATTTCAGCGAAGATGTTAAGCTCGATGTGACCGCTTATTACGAAGATAAAGACGGTTATGGGGTATCACCAGACAGCTACTCCAACACTCTGGGCATTTACACCCGCCAGGCAGCGGCTGGTCTTGATGTGGTGCATCCACGCGGTGTTCAGTACGGACTTTCCACCGTGGGTGGCGAGCGTGAGGGTATCGTTGCCGGATTAACCTGGTATATGGGCGACCATAAAATCGAGTTTGGAGGCTGGATTGAAGATGATACCTACAACCGTACTCAGGCGCGCCTGAATAAAACCGG
>JAYZXK010000478.1:0-2627 GCA_036141415.1 Pseudomonadota bacterium | reverse complement strand
TGCTGGAAGAACTCACTCAGGCAGGACTGGTGTCATTACCTGAATCACTGAGCCTGGATATGTCGCTTAATGGCAAACGCATTCTGTTACCCCTTATCAGCAATACCCAGGGCTATCAGCCCTTTCATCAGCAACACTACGCCATGCATCGCGACTGGCAACCAGAACAACAGGTATTTGATGATATTGCAGCGCTGATTGGTTTAATTGATAAAAGCTTTGATGAACAGGACATTGGTGAGTTTGTGGCCTATTGGCTAGGCCGTCCGGAAGCGGTGTTCAGTAGCTATCAATGGACGCAGAAGTTCACCTACGCGTTGAAGAACCGCCGCACCGCCAAAGGCTATCAGGCCACAAAAAAAGTGGGTAATCAGGTTGTCACCGTTGAACCGGGCATCGAAGCAGATGATAATGCCAGACAGCTTGTTGCTAAATACGCCAATAAATCAGGTAAAAATTAATCATGGATTCATTTAAAGATAAACTTAACTCACTGGCCAGAACGCTGGGTAAAGCGGTGCCAAATGAATCTGAATATATCGATTACAAGACGCTGCGAAAGCAATACGAAACTCAGGCCAATCAGGAAATCGCCCAGCTCCAGCAACAATCCAAAAAGCAGCGCATCGAAATGCTGCATGGTCGCTCAGATCTTAACCCTCGCTGGACCTTTGCCAACTTAATTGAAGACAGTGATGACGTGGTTGAAGCGGTCAGCATTGCCCAGTCATTTATCGCCGCACACGAAGACAAAGCCTGGCGTGAAGCGGGCTCGCATATGATGATTTTCTACGGTGACTACGGGCGCGGTAAGTCGCACATAGCCGGTGCCATTGCGCATCAGCTTATCGATCAGTATGAAGTTACCGTGTTGTACCGCCAGCTGTCCACACTGCTGGAGATGCGTCATTCTGCCTATGACTTTGGTTCTCAGGACAACGCCGGGCAAAAGTTCCGTGCCGCCCATCAGGAACTGCTGGATGTAGACATGCTGATCCTCGACGAAGTTTGCGTTAACGAGACTGTATTAAAGAAAAACTCGCAAAGCTGGCTGGGTAATCTGCTGCGTCAGCGCCTGGTCAACAAGAAAAACTGTATTCTGATCACCAACCACAATCTTGGCGATCTGGAACAGGCACTGGGCCGCTATTGCTTTGAATCGATCAAAGAATACGATACCTACAAGGTCAGGTTTTCCGGCCCGAGCCGCCGTAAAGGCCTCACTCTCGACGAAGAAGATCAGGTCACCTCAGCACCTCGCTATCAGCCTAATCAGGTCCGCTAACGTCCCCACAAATCAATGAGAAGCGCCGTTTATACGGCGTTTTTTATAGCCAGCGTCTAAGATTTACGCTTAAAGACATTCATAAATGACTTTAAACGGCGTTCTGACAATAAATATTTGCCTTCCATAGCCTGCTTTGTTTTATTTTTATAAACATTGCCAAATAGAATGATCGGATCGAAAACGTGATCCACGGATCCAAAACCGTTAAGATCTGAATAACTCTTTTCCACAGTAAAACACCGCTATAAGCCGCATAATACGGGTTGCAGGCCGATCGGATCCTGGATCTATTAAACAAGTTATCCCCAGTTAGATCAAAGCTAGATCACTGCTGTGAATAACCTCTGAGAAGTAGCTGTGTACAAGCTTTGATCTGAATTGTGATAAGATCCGGTCGGTGCTGGCATGTGGATAAAACAGTGCCTTATACACAGGATCCCAGTAGGGTTGTGATCGGGGTCTTCCAGATCTTATTGATCGCGTAATGTCATGTTTTAAATAAGGAAAAATGACTTACACACAGATCCGGCGATCCCTAATAAGAATAAATATAAAAGATCTAAATAGATCCTATACTTTAATAACACGATCCGCTTTTCAGCTTTACCGGCAAAATGTAGAAAATTTAACCATTTTCATTAGCCAAGAACTCAGCTAAAATACGCGCCCTTTTTTCTCCACTGGCTAACATTTCGTCCCAGTTAGGTAATTAGTGAGGTTACTATGTTTTATCAGCAGGATTACGATGTCATCGTAGTTGGCGGCGGTCACGCCGGTACCGAAGCTGCACTTGCTGCTGCCCGTATGGGCGTGCGTACCCTATTACTTACCCATAATGTCGAAACCATCGGGCAGATGTCGTGTAACCCTGCGATCGGTGGAATTGGTAAAGGTCATTTGGTTAAAGAAATCGATGCCTTAGGCGGTGCCATGGCACTGGCTATCGATCAGGGCGGGATCCAGTTCAGAACACTTAACTCCAGCAAAGGCCCTGCTGTGCGTGCAACCCGCGCCCAGGCTGACCGTAGCTTATATCGCCAGGCGATCCGCAACATCGTGGAACACCAGCCAAACCTTACACTGTTCCAACAAAGCTGTGATGATCTGATCGTCGAAAACGATCGCGTTTGTGGTGTGGTCACTCAGATGGGCCTGAAATTCCGGGCGAAAACCGTGGTGTTAACTGTTGGTACATTCCTGGGCGGTACCATTCACATTGGTCTGGAGAATTATCGTGGCGGTCGCGCCGGCGATCCACCGTCGATTGCCCTGGCCGAACGGCTACGTGCACTACCGTTCAGAGTTGATCGCCTCAAAACCGGTACCCCGGCACGACTGG
>JAYZXK010000477.1:0-7180 GCA_036141415.1 Pseudomonadota bacterium | reverse complement strand
CGAAGTGTAGACTGCTTAACAGTGTTTAGGAGATCCCGGCTCGTGGGCCGGGATGACAGTAATAATAGGGCCGGGATGACAGTAATAGAATGGCCGGAATGACGTCTCTAACAAATTTGTCATTCCCGAGTCTTTGGGGGGAACATATCCTCCGCGTCATCCCCGCATGCTTTTGAGCGGGGATCTCCCTGGTATTCTGTCGAAGTGTAGACTGCTTAACAGTGTTTAGGAGATCCCGGCTCATGGGCCGGGATGACAGTAATAATAGGGTCGGGATGACAGTAATAATTGGGCCGGGATGACAGTAATAAAAGGGCCGGGATGACGTTACTAACAAATTCGTCATCCCCGAATCTTTGGGGGGAACACATCCTCCGCGTCATCCCCGCATCCTTTTAAGCGGGGATCTCCCTGGTATTCTGTCGATGTGTAGACTGCTTAACAGTGTTTGGGAGATCCCGGCTCATGGGCCGGGATGACAGTAATAATAGGGTCGGGATGACAGTAATAATTGGGTCGGGATGACAGTAATAAAAGGGCTGGGGTGACAGTTATATTACGGTCGGGATGACACTGTTTTATTTAAGTAGTGTCGATACCGATTGCGAAACATTTACCGCGCCTTTATGGATTTCGTCCATGACTCCCTGCACCTGAGTGATCTGTTCGTTGGTTTGCTCCACATTCAGGCGTACATTCTGCATTTGCTCTGATGCGTTGCCCGATAACTGCTTATTTTCACTGACCACCGACTCGATCTCCACTGTAGACTCACTGGTGCGACTGGCGAGCTGGCGTACCTCGTCGGCTACAACGGCAAAGCCGCGCCCTTGATCGCCGGCGCGGGCAGCTTCTATTGCGGCATTCAGTGCGAGCAGGTTGGTTTGCTCGGCAATTGAGCGAATGGTGGAAACTATAGCGCCAATACTCGTTGATTGTTCGATAAGTTTTGTCATTAAATCATTGGCGGTGTTCACCTGGCCACGGGCAGAGTCGGATGCTTCTACTGACTTCTTGAGCATAACATTGCCCTGTTCGGCTATTTGTGCCGTTTCTTCTGCGGTCGAAAATGCCAGCTCTGCTGCCTTGGTGATTAGTTGCTTCTCTTCTACCTGCGCGGTCACATCGGTAGCGAATTTAATCACTTTTACTACTTTCCCTTCCGGACCCAATATGGGATTGTAGGTTGCTTCAAGCCAGATTGGGTTGCCTTTCGCCGTGCGGCGCTCAAATAAGCCTGACTGGTGCTCACCATTCCCCAACCGTTTCCAGAAGTCTTTATGAGTGTCCAGAAATTCCTGGGTACAGAACATGGCGTGATGCTTACCTTTAATTTGGTCCAGTGAATAACCCATGACGGTGAGGAAGTTGCGGTTGGCTTTGTGAACTTCACCGGTTGGGGTGAACTCAATAACAGCCGTTGACTTATCAAGTGAGTCATTGACAGCCTTTAGTGACATCACTTCATCCATTCTGTTGCTCACATCATTGGCAATTTTAATGATTGAACTTACCCGGTTGTTCCCATCAACAATTGGAATGTAGGTAGCCTCAAGCCAGATTGCGTTGCCATCTGCCTTGCGGCGTTCAAATGTGCCAGATTGCGGTACTCCATCCTTAAGTTGTTGCCAGAAGTTGGCGTAATCCTGACTTTTTGCATAGCCAGATGTACAAAACATCCGGTGATGCTGGCCCTGGATCTGGCTTAATGAATAGCCCACAGCGTTACAGAACAGCTCGTTAGCGTCGATGATTTCGCCGTTAGGGGTAAATTGAATAGTCGCCACGGAGTTTCTAATCGATTGAATAAGGTACAGCGCGGTATCGGCCTGCGCTTTTATCTTATCTAGCTCCGCTTTATGGCGGGAAAGTGAAATTATCATCAATTTACCTCATACACTCAATACGGCGTTGATGCACTTTTCCCTGTCCACTTGTTTATGGTCGCCACTAAAGGTAGTTGTCACCATGATCAACTAAACCTGTAAATCGCTTATGTATTTACAATGAACTAAGTATAGTCGGTTTTTGGTAAGGTAGAATAAATGTTGATGGGGCCAGCAAAAGAGCACTGGCCCGCACTTTTAAACAGATTAAAGCTGCGCTTTAGTGGCCGTAGCGAAGGCAACGTGTAGTTTGTGGTAAGCCGCTTCGTTAATAAAATGGGGGTAAATGGTTTCGCCCTGCCAGGCTTGTGGCTGTCCATCAAAAGACAAAAACACAGGCTCTCCGGCGCTTACCGGAGCAAAGTCGTTATCTTGTAAGGCAGGGTGGATCATGGCCAGTCTCTCACCGTCTTCGCTGCGCGGGAAGGTAATGTTTTCAATAAAACGAAACACGTCGCAGGGCGGCAGTTCCGGCACTGAATTGCTGTTATAAGCATTCACAAAGTCGAGAATTGCCAGGGCCATCCGCTCTGTTAGGTCGTATACATCTGCGCGCAACACGCCCTGAGGCTGTGCGCCTACTTCAATCATGATACCGCGTTTACCAATGCTACACAGATAAGCATGTTCTGCCGGCGGCTTTTCGTCTTCTACCAGAATGTTGGCTTCTGGCATCTGCTGTTTTACGTAGCGGGCGAGCTGGGTATGAAATTCATCGGCTTCCAGAATGATTAGGGTGGCTCCCATGGCGCTGGTGGTATTGTGGATATCAATGAGCAGGTCGATATCAGACTCGCCTTTTGGCCCCCACTTTTGGTTAAGCGCATGGGCTAAACGGGCTTCCTGACACTGCGGCTGGCGCGCTAGCAGGGCAGGCGTAAACTGGCGGTTTAGGTCTTCCTCAATAAAGCGCACATTGGCATCGATAGCTGCCATATTCGATAAATAACAGTCGATGTTCAGCCCGTTGTAGGCTGCCGGTACGCCGAATTTCTGCCAGTTTCTAACCAGTTGAATACCACTGGTTTCGTTACCGTGGGTTCCGCCCACAATAGTGATGTTTGCGATCATCAAAGTTGGTCTCTAATGCTTAAAAAAGTCGCTGTGTTGTTCACTCAGCATGGCTTCAATATCTTCGGGATCCAGGTTGTTGATATCAGTCTCCTGGGCCGGACTGGAGATAACTTTTTCTTCACCAGCCCACTCACCTAAATCAATCAACTGGCATTTCTTACTGCAAAACGGGCGGTATTCACTGCTTGGTGACCATTCCACATCTTGCTGACAGGTTGGGCATTTTACTTTCACAATTAACACGCTGCTAAATCAAATTGAACCGGTTTTTCGACCGCGCCGGAGCGGCCTTCAGGTGGGTTATAGTACATAAAACGAATAGCATAACGATACTTATTTCCGCTCAGTACAGGGTAATATTCTTCGTTGGCCTGACAACGGATCCGAATCAACTCGTTACGATCGTCTGCTACACCCTGATAAAAGCCATTGGCAGCTTCCGTTGCACTAAAAGCGGTGCGCTCTCGCAAAAACGACAGGGCGATACTGATAGCCTCTTCGGTGAGTGCGAAGCACATGATCCACTGTTTTATGTCTTCCTGACGTGCGGCAATCGGGCGGTGGCACCAATAGTGTAAATTGGGTAAATCAAAACTGCAGGTACCGCCCGGAATCGCAAAGCGCTGACGAATGCTGGCCAGAAATTTATCATCACGCAGGACAGCGCTAATCTTCTTACTGACTTTAAGCTGGTCGCGCACGTTTATAATGGTTTTCAGGGTTTGTTGCAGGGCTTCGTTATCGATGTTGGGTAGCTGCGACCAATGCACCAGGTTTTTCTCGTGGCCATCAAGGTCTTTGATGATATCGGTACGAATGTCGATACGTTCAAACAAATCCAGTAAGGTAAACAGCTGTTCAAAGAAATACAGCGATAAGCCGTTATCAAGGCCCGCAGCACCCAGTTTCAGTTGTCCCATTAACTGTTCGATACGCAGATAGTTACGAACTTTTTCTTTCAGCGGGAATTCGTAGACTGTTGTGTTTGACATTCGGTTCCTCGTCAATTATTCGCACTAGCGTACCAGTCCAGCCCGTAATTTACCAATGCATTCGCCAGCCACGGCGGTTATCTGGTCTTACAAACAGGAAGGAATTACATGACCGCTGCGCAGAATTTACTTACAAACTCGTAAGTTTAGCGGGTGTTATTTTAATAATAGCTAAAAATCATGGGCTTAGCTTGACTTTTTAAACTGGAACAGCAGTTGCAGCAGTCATGTTGAAGTACAATTAATTTTAAGGAGAGAATAATGGCTACATCAAAATCTACCGCTAATGGTGCAGATACTTCAGGTCACCCTATGACTGATAAACTGCAATCTACACTGCATGATTCGCTGGATACGATCGCAGAAAAAGCGGCAACTGCTGAACAAAGCTTACGTGAGTCGGCTTCAGAATCGGCGGATAATCTGGCTGCTCGTCGTCGCCTGATGAAGCAGAAATGGTTAGGTTCTTCAGTGCGTAATTATGCAGTGGAAAACCCTGTAGCGGCAGCGGGTATTACGTTCGCAGCCGGTATGCTGGTGGCCTCTTTGCTGAAAAAAAGCAAATAATAAGAGGTGATGGATGAATCAATCATCTGTTAATGAACCAGCTACGCCCCGTCCGGACAGTAACGTGCCCGACGGGGCGTCGCCGCATCAGGAACAACCTGCTGAGCAGGCACCGCAGCCAGACATAACGCTGGATGAAGTGGTTGCCGCAGTATCAGATCTTATTGAGGCAAAGAAGCTTCAGTTTAGCGCCCATTGGGAAATGGTAGGGGCCGAGGCAAAACTGCTCAGGCAGTCTGTGCTGGTTACCGCGCTCGCCACCCTGGCAACGTTTGCCTTTGGTTGTGTTTGCTGGTTAATTCTTAATGCTGCTTCGGCTGTTTTACTGGCTAAAGCCGGATTACATGCCGCTTTAGTAGCAGGTATCCTGTTGTTGGTTAACGGGCTGTTGATGTTCATGGCCTGGCGCGTGGCGAAGGATGCATTTAAACACATTTCCATCAATCCACTGGTCGCAGCCATAAAAGGTGCGCCTGAAGAGGGCAGTGACAAAGCACAGCAAAGTAAACAGGAGAGTTAATATGGCCAATCTGTTTTTAAAACGTGCAATCGCGGAGCGCGACCAACGAGTTCACGAATACAAAGAAATTAAACTGCTGGGCAAATATTGTCAGGAAGACGCCATTGCTGCCTCCAAGCAACTGCTGGCAACGCCTCTGGGGTTATTCGGAAGTTTTTCGGCCGGTGCGTTTAAGGGCTGGCACGATGACGATCCGCACAAGGCCCACCGACGACGTAAAGCGGTCTGGCGGTTTGCCAGAATGTGGATGCAACAGACTATGCTATAGCGCTTAAGTTTATGGCTGAGTGTTAACGGGTAAAGGTTCGGGCAATCCCAAGATATTGCTCATGTAACTGCTTAACCTGAGCAATGGTGTATTCTCTATCCCGACTGTTATCAATTACATCGTCAGCCTCTGCAAGGCGATTTTCCCGCGAAACCTGCGCCGCCATAATGCCTTTTATTGCAGCTTCGCTGCTGCCATCGCGTGAGAGCGCACGCTCCAACTGAACAGACTCCGGACAATCTACTACCGCGATACGGTCGACCATCTTTTGCATTCCATTTTCAATCAGCAGTGGTACCGCCAGCACACCGTATTCAGTACGGATGTTGCTAATCGCTTCGGCCATCGCCTCTCGAATTCGCGGATGTAAACATTGATTCAGCCATTGTTTCTGCTCTTCGTTAGTAAACACTAACTCTCGCAAAGCTGCCCGGTTCAGCTCACCTTGTGCGGTTAAAATGGTGTCGCCAAAGTGGGCGGTGATGGCAGCAAGTCCAGGCGAACCTGGCGCCACAACATCCCGGGCTACAATATCTGCATCGACCACCTCAATACCCGAACTGGCAAAGGTATCGGTTACCAGTGTTTTACCCGAGCCGATACCGCCGGTGACACCAACCAGAAAAGGGCGTTTATCATTCATTCTAGTAACCCAGCGCCCAGCTCAGGTAGGCGGTTTTGATAGGTTCCTGATATAACAGGGTAAGCCAGCCGGCAACGGCAAGATAGGGACCAAAAGGAATGGCTAACTCTTTACCTTGCTTTTGCCGGATCATGATGATGATACCGAATATCGCACCAACAAAAGAAGACAGTAAAATAATAATCAGCAAACCCTGCCAGCCGGTAAATGCACCCAGTGCAGCGAGCAATTTAAAGTCGCCGTAACCCATGCCTTCTTTTCCGGTGAGCAGTTTAAATGCCCAGTAAATACTCCATAAACTCAGATAGCCGATGGCCGCACCCAGAATAGCTTCGGTGGGCGACACAAAAATGTGATTGATACTGGCCAACAGACCAATCCACAGCAGGGGCAGGGTCAGTTGATCGGGGAGGATCATTTTATCCAGGTCGATAAAGGTCATGGCAACCAGTAACCAGGTTAATACGATTACGATTAAAGCCTGAGAGGACGGGCCGTAATGAAGTGCTGCCCAAAGAGAGAGAATGCCGGTCAGTAACTCCACCGCCGGATAGCGAAATGAGATGCCGGTTTTACACTGACTGCATTTGCCACCTAAAAATAAATAGCTGAGTACAGGAATATTTTCCCAGGCGCGAATGCGGTGGCCGCATTTTGGGCAGGTGCTGTCGGGTTTGATTAAATCGAAGCGCTCGGTCTCGGGAGCCGGCTCATCGGGATTGAAATAGCTCTGATATTCCCGCTGCCAGTCACGCTCCATCATAATAGGCAAGCGGTAGATAACCACATTTAAAAAGCTGCCCACCATCAGGCTGATAATGGCCGCCAGGGCATAAAAGAACCAGGGTGAGTGTAAACTAAGCTCAATGACAGATTGCATGCAGGGCGTAACCTATTATCAGAAAATGCAATTAAGAATAACAGCTTAGCTAACGTTAAACTACCATACCCATTTGGAAAATTGGCAGGTACATGGCAACAATCAGACCGCCGATGACAACCCCGAGTACGGCCATAATCATGGGCTCCAGCAAGCTGGTTAAACCGTCGACCATGTCATCCACTTCACCTTCATAGATGGTTGCAATTTTGCTTAGCATCTCATCTACGGCGCCCGACTCTTCACCATTGGCGATCATTTGCGTCACCATGTCCGGAAAAACGCCGGTACTGCGCATCGCTGCATTCATCTGAATCCCCCCGGCGACTTCTTTACGGATAAATAAAATC
>JAYZXK010000476.1:0-4314 GCA_036141415.1 Pseudomonadota bacterium | reverse complement strand
GCCGTGCAGGACCAGTCTTCGCCGTTGCTCGCTATTGGCATCTCAGTGGCAGTACCGGTTAACTCACAAACTGGTGAAATCCTGGCATTGCCCTACTCCAAGTTCAGTATCATTCATGGCATTAACTTCAAAGCACTGCTTGAAGAGCATCTTGCCTGTCCGGTTACCCTGGACAACGATGTAAACTGGGCAACGCTGGCGGAAAAATCCCTTGGTATTGCTAAAAACGTTTCCGATTTCGTGTTTATTTACTTTGGCGAAGGGATTGGTGCCGGTATTTTTCTGGATAACCACCTGATCAGGGGATCAACCGGCATCTCCGGCGAAATTGGGCACATCATGGTGAATAATGAGGAGAACCTGCAGGACTTTGTGTCTAACCATCATCTCCAACAGGCGCTGGAAGAAGGCATGGATTTAACCGACCATCCGGCCATTGTACAGATTGGCAGTACCCTGGCTACCATTGCTGCAGTCGTCAACCCAAATATGTTTGTACTGGGTGGCCCAATGACCAAATACCCGCAGTTTATTCCGGCTATCATCAAGCAAATCCAGCCACAGCTGTTTAATAAGGTCAGCTTTATTGCCAGCAATGCGCCTAACTATGCGCCACTAAATGGCGTTCAGGCAGGCACTTATGAACTGGCTTTAAGTTCCTTTGGCCTGCCCTCACCGCCCGAGGCGGAATAGCCCCCTAGAATACGGCGCTCAGCAGGAGCGCCAGTATAAAGGCTATTGTGCCTAATAGCGTTTCCATCACGGTCCAGGTTTTTAAGGTGGTTTTCTCGTCCATTTGCAATAACCTTGACACCAGCCAAAAGCCCGAATCGTTAAAATGTGACAGTACCGTGGCACCACCGGCAATAGCAATAACAATACAGCATAAATCCACCGCACTGAGGCCAGGAACCTGAGTTACCACCGGCGCAATCAACGCCGCGGTGGTTGTTAGGGCGACCGTGGCCGAACCCTGCGCTACCCGCAAACAAACGGATATCACAAACGCTGCCACAATGACTGGCAAACCATTATCTACCAGTAGTTGCGCAAACGCATCGCCTATCCCAGCAGCACGCAACACGCCACCAAACATACCGCCCGCCCCGGTGACCAGAATAACGGCACTTAAAGGTCCAAGCGCGTCGTTGCATAGGCCTTCATATTGCTTCCGGGTGAATTGTTTACGGAATAACCCAAACGCCATGAGCAGAGTTAATAACAGTGCTACCGGCGTTTTGCCAAGCAAACGCAGACCACTTAAGAAAGACGACTCTTGCGGTAACATGCCTGCCACCTGCAGCGTATTCACCACTGTATCAAGGCAAATCAGACCAAAGGGCAACAAGAGTACTGCGATAACCCGGGGAAAAGAAGGTTGCCACTGGCGGCTGTTAGTTTCGCTATCGGTAAACCAAGCGGGCAGATTTATATTAAATCGTTTGCCAGCATACATCGCATAAAGATAACTGCCTGCAAACCAGGTTGGAATAGCAATCAGCGTTCCTACTATAAGTAACAGCCCAATATTCGCCCCCAGCAAATCAGCCGCTGCTACAGGCCCCGGATGAGGTGGCACAAAGGCATGCATTACTGCAAACGCACCGGCCGCAGGTAGCACGGTTAGCAGGGTTGATTGCTGTAAACGCCTGGCCACGCTCAGCAGAATGGGCATCATTACAATTAGCCCGGCATCAAAGAAAATCGGAAAACCAAACAGCAGCGATGTAATACCTAACGCCAGCGGCGCTCGCTCGAGGCCAAACACGCTAATCATCCGCTGGGCCAGCACATCTGCCCCGCCGCTGCTCTCAAGTAACTTACCAATCATGCCGCCAAGACCAACCAGCAGTGCCACCGCAGCCAGCGTACTGCCGAAGCCCTGCAGCATAACAGGCAGCACATCAGCAGCGCCAATACCGGTAACCAAAGCGGTGATCAGACTCACTATGATTAACGCAATAAGCGCATGCACCCGGGCTACAATAATCAGTCCCATCAGCACCAGAACCATGGTCAGTCCGGTTAACAGTAAAACAATATTGTCAGTTTGATTGCTCGCAATATCCATGAAATCCCGGTGTATTGTCTATTTAACTATTCACACAGCCGTCAAGCCGCGCTAAAATGTTACGCATAACATTTAGCAGAACATTTTTTTAACAAGAACGCAAGCAGACTCTATGACAGCCATCGATAAAATCCCCGCTCCCTGTTGCATTATAGTTATGGGCGTCAGCGGCAGTGGTAAAAGTACGGTTGGTGAACGTCTCGCTGAGGCTGCCGGCGCCGGGTTTATTGACGGCGACGACCTGCACCCGCCGGCGAATATAGCTAAAATGTCACGGGGTGAAGCGCTCAATGATGAAGACCGAGCGCCCTGGTTAAAACAGATTGCCGCGACGGCCGAGCAGTATGTTACAGCAGGAAAAACGGTAGTGATTGTTTGTTCAGCATTGAAAAAGCAGTACCGGGATATATTCCGTGAGCATATCAGCCGCGTAAGCTTTGTTTTTCTGGATGGCCAGTTCGAACTCATTAAACGCCGGATGGAAGCGCGTCAGTCACATTTTATGAAAGCCGAAATGCTGGTAAGTCAGTTTAACACTCTGGAACGGCCCGTTGCTGACGAACAGGATGTATACACCGTGGATATTGAGTTACCTATTGAAGAGTTGGTTGCTGACATTCAGCATCACCTGTCGCTAACTCTACCGGATTAACTTAGCGACTCTCCCTCGGTATAAGAAAAGCCCAGATCAATAAGCTTATCAGAGGGTGCTTTGCCGTTGATCACATCAATAAGCAGGCGTGCGCTTTTAATCCCAATGGCCTGACGCGGGGTCACCACACTGGTGAGTTTAGGTTGCATGGTAAGGCCGATATCCAGCCCGTTATAGCCCATCACCGCAAGCTCATCCGGTACCCGAATACCTTCATTTTTACAGTACTGCATGGCCCCTACGGCCAAATCGTCATTGGTACAAAATATGCCATCCACCCTGTCAAAGGTATCCAGCGCCTGCTGTAGCAGTTTCATGCCCTGCGAAAAACTCGACTGAAACGGTGTAGCCACGGTTTGCGGGATAAGCCCGGCTTCCCACATAGCCTGCTCGTAGCCTTGCTGACGCAGCATGGTTCGTCGGTCCAGGCGGGCTGCCAGATAGACAATGTGCTGTTTATTACTGGCAATCATCCGTCTTACTGCATTAAAAGCGGCTGCTTTATGATCGAGCCCCACCACCATATCAATTGGGGCTTCCGGCAACTCCATGCACTCGACTACCGGAATGCCTGCCTGCTTTAACATTGAACGGGTACGGTCGGTATGTTCGGTTTCGCACAGGATCAGGCCATCCACCTGATAAGACAGCAACATTTCAATTTTACGCTCTTCTACTTTAGGATCGTAGCCTGAGTGAGCCAGTAGTATGTCGAAAGATTCTGCATTGGTAATGGTTTCAATGCCATCCACCAGAGCAGAAAATACCTGGTTAGACAGAGATGGGATCACCACCCCAAGGGTGCGACTCAGCGCTCTGGACATCAATGCCGGCGCGCGGTTATGAATATAGCCGGAATGTTTCACCGCCTGGGCTATTTTTTCGCGCGTGGCGGGCGCCACTTTTTCTGGTGAACGAAAATAACGGGAGACCGTCATTTTGGTAATGCCCAGTTGATCGGCAATATCTTGTAAGGAGGCGCGATTGGTCATAAATGTTAACAGGCGTAGTTGGTCATCAAACATCTATGTTACACGTAACATTTCCCTGAGGGAATACGAATCTTGGGCTTAGGGGATTAATTGCAGTGCGTTAAAACAGTGCATCAACCCGACTCAGGTAAGTGCAAGCCGGTATGTTTATCACTTTACCGGCTTAAATATAGCGGGCAGAAGCCCGTTTTCAGTCTACTTCGCTGATTTGCTGTAGTCGTGTAGCGCTGTTATCACACCAAAAGCAATTTTCTGCAGGTTTACGTTCAATTGCCTGGGTAAAAGCCTGCTTTGCCGCTGCATACTGCCCGCTTACAAAATACGCTTCACCCAGACTGTCCCATAAATTACCGTCGTCGCTGTAGAGTTCGACATTCAGCAGCAACAGGGCTATTGCGTCGCTATATCGTTCATTATCCATTAACCGCAAACCGGCACGATTAAGAATGCGCTTGTTATCAATCTTGCTGGCAAAGGTTTTCTGCAACACTGCCTTTTTGTGCTCAGGGCTACCGGTTGTGCTTAGCGATAGTCCAACAATTTGACTGGTGATACCGGTCTCAAACGCTGGTAACGCTTCCTTTTCAAAAAGGTACTGC
>JAYZXK010000475.1:0-5987 GCA_036141415.1 Pseudomonadota bacterium | reverse complement strand
CCAGTGCACTATCAATTTTTTCCACTGCCGTAACAAACTCATCGCTGGCTTTAACCTGTTGTTGCATAGTGTCTCGCTTTATTCTCGTTAATTGATTACTGTTATTACTGCAGCGGATAATAAACCCGGTCGTCATAACCGGTGATGACCGCAATAATCCCGGCCAGTTCGCTATCGAGCTCCTCGTCGCCAGTGTCACTTCTGAGTGGCCGGCCATCGAGTTGTTGAAGCTTTTGTTTGGTGGCAGCAATCCAGATATTGTCACGGCCAATAGCCCTTAACACATCCGGGCTTAGCTGCTGATTGCCGCGGCCAAAAACGTGCCCCTGGCCGCCAATAGCAGTGATCACAAGGCGCGCCGGCGACTGGCTGACCAGTTCCAGCAACTGCGAAGCAGTCACATCGGCGGCAATCACCTCGCCTTTTTTGACCACATCCACGCCTAACAATGTGTTAGTCAGACCAAGTCGCGCCATCACCTCAGCAACGGTTGAGCCTGAACCCATGACATACAAATGCTCATCGTCATCGGCAATGATTTCACTTACGTATTCGGCAATCTCGTTAATCACCATGGACTCGTCTTCGCGGCCGCCCATTTTAACCGATTGCACATAGGTAAGCTCATCGGGTACCTGCATTTCGCCATAATGCTGGGCGCGCACCTTACCCTGGCGGAATGCCGACTCATCAATATCGCGCACCTCGGCCTGACGCACACTGACGAGTTCACCGGTTAGCATTTTAGCCACCACATCACCGGCGGCAGAAGGCGTTACCGCATACACCCCCGAGTGAATTTTTACCCCGGCAGGTACGCCAAGCACTGGTACTTTGTCTGCAACAATGCTGCACACATTCCGCGCGGTGCCATCGCCGCCGGCAAAAAGAATTAAGTCAACGCCCTGATTAACCAGTTCGCGTACCGCGTTTTCGGTGTCTTCAGGCGTAGTTTCGGCACTTTGGCTGGTATATATAACCTGATGCTCCAAGCCCAACGCCACACAACAATGTTCACCCATTTCACCGCTGGCAGTGAGTACCGAGAGATTGTTAAATGCAGTAAGTTTTGTGAGCGCTCTGGCCATTTTATCGTTAGCCAGTTTAGTCGCTCCCGCCGCCAGCGCCTGCTGCCGAATTGCCTCGCCGTCACTGCCTTTAAGCGCCATGGCACCACCGATCCCGGCAAAAGGATTAATCACCACGCCCAATCGAAAGGCTTTACTCATTGCGGGTACTCCTTATCCAGCCAGGCCTGATTAAACTCGGGCCCATTAAACTTTTCTCGCAGCGCATTAATAAACCTTGTGGCCCGGGGCGGAAAGCCTGACTGCAAATACGCTAACAGCTGTGCCCGTACCCGGCGGGTAAAGCCCTCGCGATCCGGCTCAGCGCCATTTAAATTATCAGTACTGACCTGAAAGCGTCGGTTAGCGGCGATGGTCATGGCCCATTCGATGGCCTGAGGTTTAACTTCGACCTGTTCAAACTCGCGCTGCTCAGTGGCGTCGCGACCGTCAGGACAGTACCAGTAGCCGTAATCCTCCAGCCTCCGGCGCCGTTCTCCGGCAATACACCAATGAGCGATCTCATGCAATGCACTAGAAAAGTAGCCATGGGCAAAAACAACCTGATGATAAGGAGTATGGTCGTTGGCAGGCAGGTAAACCGGCTCATCCCGGCCTCGGATCAGGCGCGTGTTAAACTGCGCTACAAAAGTTTGATCAAACAATTCGATCAATGGCTCGACATCTGCGTCGTCATCAAATGTTGCGGCCGAAGCCATTACCTGTTGCATACCAAAATGACTATTTTATTGAAGGGAACTGGTTTTATCAGGCGCGCAGCATAACAAACTCTGCCCGGAGCGACCACTACAGGTCAGCTCCAGGCCTGAAATAGCGCTTTGTGCAGTCTTGTTGACACTTCAGTGTGGTTCTAAACGGTCATTGGGGGGTAATCCCGCCCAAGATAAGCTGCTTTACAGACTTCAACGCACTGTTGAAAAACGCTGGGTGATGGAGGTCCTTGCCGGTGACCGCGTTAATTTGTACATTAAAATCTGCATAATGCTGAGTAATCGCCCAAATACTGAAAATTAAGTGATGGGGGTCCACTGGAAGCAACTTTCCTTGCTCAATCCAACTATTAATGACCTTTACTTTCGCTTCGACTAGCTCACACAATGGCGACTCGAGTTCATTTAGTAGTAAAGGGGCTCCCTGCACGACTTCCATACAAAATAATTTCGACTCCGCAGGGTGATCCCGCGACAACGTCAGTTTGATTTCAATGTACTCAGACAAGGTGGCGATGGGATCCTGATGGGTCTCAAAAGACTTCAGCGGACGTAACCATATATCTAATAAATGCTGAATCACTTCTATATACAACTGCTCTTTACTGGCGAAGTAATAAAGTAAGTTCGATTTTGACACTTCGCCGGCTTCCGCAATTTGCTCAACGGTAGTGCCATTGACCCCATATTTAGCAAAAAGCGTTAATGCTGCATTCATTATCCGTTGTCGTTTATTTTTTAACGCTTCGTCACGTTTTTTCTGGGTCCCGGGCTTGAATACCCTGGTCGATTTTTCCGACTTTTTTGTTTGGTTATTCGATGAAGTTATGCGCTTCGCCATTTGTTTCGCCCCGACATGGTTAAATCGCAGAATAATGTATTTTTGCGCACAATGAAATTGCACCAGAAAGGATCAGTACCGTTTTTTGATTTGAACCAAATTGGACCAATTAGTCCAACTTCGAACACAGAGAAAACCTAAGATACTGATAATAAACATTTAAAATTATTGGCGCACTTCCTGCTGTTCATTTCTTATACGCTGTCAGTGATACGGGTCGACCGTGATTTCAAAGCCGCTGACGTTTCAACAAAAAGCAACGAAGCGAGAAAGAAAATGGATATAGGCGTTTTTATTCCCATTGGCAATAATGGCTGGCTCATTTCAAAAAACTCACCGCAGTACAAACCCACCTTTGATCTCAATAAGGAAATTGTCCTTAAGGCAGAACATTACGGGCTTGATTTTGCGCTCTCTATGATCAAACTGCGGGGTTTTGGCGGCGAAACAGAGTTTTGGGACTACAACCTCGAATCTTTCACGTTAATGGCTGGCCTTGCCGCCGTGACCAGCAAAATACAGCTTTATGCCACCGCCGCAACCCTGGTTTTACCACCCGCCGTGATGGCACGAATGGCGGCCACCATCGATTCTATCTCTCACGGTCGTTTTGGGGTCAATCTGGTCACTGGCTGGCAGCGCCCTGAATATTCCCAGATGGGCATGTGGCCCGGCGACGAGTTCTTCGGCAATCGCTACGAGTATCTGGAAGAATACATCACGGTTGTAAAAGAACTGTGGGAAACCGGTAAAAGTGATTTTAAAGGTGAGCATTTTAAAATGGATGATTGCCGCATGTTACCTAAACCCGAAGGTAAGATCCCACTGATTTGTGCGGGCCAGAGCGCAGCAGGTATGGGCTTCTCAGCCAAGCATGCCGATTACAACTTTTGCTTTGGCAAAGGGTTAAATACGCCCACCGCATTCGCCCCTACATCAGAGCGGTTAATCGAAGCCGCCAAAAAAGAACAACGTACCGTTACCTCGGCGGTCCTGATCATGGTCATTGCCGATGAAACTGATGAAAAGGCCATGGCCAAATGGGAGCACTACAAAGCGGGCAAAGATCAAGCTGCGCTGGACTGGATGTCGCAACAGGGTGCGGCGGACAAAAAATCAGGAAAAGATACCAATGTACGGGATATGACCGATCCGACCTCTGCGGTCAATTTAAATATGGGTACGCTGGTTGGCAGTTATGCTTCAGTGGCTGCCATGCTTGACGAAATAGATACTGTACCGGGTTGTGAGGGAGTACTACTGACCTTCGATGACTTTATTGTGGGTATGGATGATTTCGGCAATAAAATTCAACCATTGATGAAGTCACGTCAGCATCTTTATGATGCGCCAGGAGCCGCCTGATGTCAGCCAACCAGCCCATAGAGATAGCCGGTTATTTTCAGGCAGACACAGCCCTTGCGTCTGGCGTGCCGGTATTACCGGCCAAACCTGAACCCTTAGCGCTGGATCCGGCGCTGACTGCCGTAATTGTGGTGGACTTACAAAATGCCTATGCCAGCAAAGACGGTTATCTGGATAAGGCCGGCTTTGATGTGTCTGCAACCGGACCGGTTATTGAAAGCACCCTGAAAGTCATTAACACCGCCAGAGCGGCAGGTATGCCTGTCGTTTTTTTACAGAATGGCTGGGACAAGGAATATCAGGAAGCCGGTGGTCCGGGCTCACCAAACTGGTATAAGTCCAATGCGCTGAAAACCATGCGTAAGAATCCGGAACTGATGGGCTCTTTACTGGCAAAAGGCAGTTGGGATTACGAATTGGTTGAGCAACTTTCGCCTCAACCCGGCGATATTGTTATCCCCAAACCCCGTTACAGTGGTTTTTACAATACCAGTCTCGATAGCATCCTGCGCAGCCGCGGAATTAAAAACCTGGTGTTTACCGGCATTGCCACCAACGTCTGCGTGGAATCTACCCTGCGGGATGGCTTCTTTCTGGAATATTTTGGCGTAGTACTTGCCGACGCCACTCACCAGGCCGGACCACCCGAGATCCAGCAAGCATCCTTGTTTAACATTGCCACCTTTTTTGGCTGGGTGTCTACCGTGAGTGAATTTTGTGAATTATTTGCTTCATCCAATCCAACCAACCCATCAGTTTAAGGAATAACATCATGAGTAAAACGTCCATCATTCCACCGGGTACGGGTAACCCTATTGCCCCGTTTGTGCCCGGCTCACTGGCCGATAATGTGTTGTATGTATCCGGCACCCTGCCATTTGATAAGGACAACAATGTCGTGCACGTAGGCGATGCCGAAGCCCAAACCCGTCATGTACTGGAAACCATCAAAGGCGTGGTAGAAACCGCCGGCGGCACTATGGATGACGTCACTTTCAACATGATATTGATTACCGACTGGAGTAATTATGCTGCGGTTAATAAAATATACGCCGAGTATTTTCCCGGCGAAAAGCCTGCTCGCTACTGCATTCAGGTGGGCCTGGTAAAGCCTGAAGCCCTGGTTGAAATTGCCAGCATCGCTCACATAGGCTAGCCATGTATTACGAAATCCATGGCAATACAGCTAAGCAGGCCCCAACCCTGGTGTTTAGCGCCGGTTTAGGGGGCTCAGCTAATTTCTGGCAGCCTCAATTGGCCGCCTTTAAGGATGATTACCGGATAATCCTCTATGACCATAATGGTACCGGGCGAAGTCCGGCAACCCTGCCCTCCCCCTACAGCATTGAACATATGCGGGATGAATTAGTCTCTTTACTGACAACACTAAGGGTAACAAGCTGTCACTTCATCGGTCATGCCTTAGGCGGCCTGGTGGGGCTGTCGTTAGCCAAACACACTGAGCTAAGCATTCAAAGCCTGATCCTGATAAACGCCTGGAGTGCCCCCAAGCCGCATACGTTGCGCTGTTTTGACATCCGCAAAGCGATTCTGGCCAATTGCCCGAAGACCACATTTCTGCAAATGCAGGCCCTTTTGCTTTATCCTCCGGACTGGATTGCCCACCATGCTGAGCAACTCAAACAGGAAGAACTGCACCTGGCAACGCATTTTCCTGATAAAGAGAATTTACTGGCCAGAATAAGCGCACTTAGCCAGTTCGACATGCACGCACAGCTGCCCACGGTAGACACCCCCACTCTGGTGATGGCTAACAAAGACGACATGCTCGTGCCCTGGTATTGTTCAGCGCTGCTGGCTGAAGCCTTGCCCAATGCGAGCTTATCGCTACTCGATTACGGCGGCCATGCGTCAACCGTAACGGTAGCAAACAAATGTAATGCCTTACTTAAAGCCCACCTCGATAAATTCCACCACAACGATAAAGCGCCTGATAAGGAACTATCATGAATACACCACTTG
>JAYZXK010000474.1:0-8684 GCA_036141415.1 Pseudomonadota bacterium | reverse complement strand
AACGGAGCACAGCCAGACACTGATTGGCGAACAAAAAACCGTTACCCTGGCTGACGGTTCAAAAGTATATTTAAACACCGATACCGAAATTCATGTGACCTTTTACCCCGACTCCCGTCAGGTAGCACTCTTAAAAGGCGAGGCGCATTTTGAGGTGGCCAAAGACCCGGCAAAACCCTTTACGGTATCCGCCGGTAACAGCGCGGTAACGGCGGTAGGCACCGCGTTTAATATGCAGTATACCCGGGACAAGGCATTTGAACTGACCGTGACTGAAGGCAAGGTCAGGGTTTCCTCGCAGTTAAATGATCCGGCTTTAGAACAACACCCGAAGTCGGTGATTGCCCGGGAAGGCGTAATGGTCTTCGCCGGCGAAAAAGTTTTGGTCGGTGATAAAGTCTCGCCCAGAGAGTCGCTAACGCAATCGGAAATCGCCCAGAGCCTTGCCTGGCAGGACGGTCAGATTGTCTTTACCGGCGAGCAATTGCCCCAGGCCTTACAGGAAATCAGCCGCTATACACAGGTTAAGTTTGTGATTGATGATGAAGCGCTTAAGGCTACCCGTGTTGCGGGCTACTTCCGGGTAGGGGACATAAAAGGCTTATTAGCTGCATTGGAAAATAGTTTTGCTATCAGCTCTTATGAAACCGCGGATAAGACTATTCATCTGCATACCACTACGGGGTCGTGATAAAAAAGTGCACGGCCTGCCGCTTTGTGTAACTATTAGCGGAATTTTACCTAACCTTAACAAGTAACATTGCGCAAACGTTGTTTTTATTGTTGGCCTATTACCTTTTTGCTGGTGGCTGCCGGGCTGGCAGTGCCTGTTTCTGGTGCCGTTAAAAAACACTCATCAGCGCCACAGTATTACTTTTCAGTGAGGCCACAAACCGCCGACAAATCCCTTATAGAACTGGCCGGTCAGGCCAGAACGACGTTGTTGTTTCCCTTTGAGCTGGCTCAGCAGGTTGTGTTGCCAGAGATTGAGGGGCAATACACTCTCGAAGAAGCGCTTAGCCTTTTATTGGAAAACTCCGCTCTTACCATTCATAGGGATAACAAAGGCTACCTGACCATTGTTCCCAGACCGCGTAAGTTGCCAGGAAATGCCCCTCTTCCAACAAGCCCAACAGTAACCATTGATGAAGGGCCGGTTTACGAGCGTATCTCGGTGCTGGGTAACCGGGCATCGGCACGGGGGGCATACGATTCGTCGGTGCCCCTGGATATCATTGCTACCGATAATCCTTTTTTTGCCGGCAGTCAGACCATGCTGGATGCATTAACTCAGGTGATCCCATCATTCAATGTCAGTGCGCAAACCACTAACGATGCGGCCATGTTGGTGCGACCGGCGAATCTTCGCGGGCTGGCATCTGATCACACGCTAACGCTCGTAAACGGTAAACGGCGCCACCGTTCTGCCGTGATCACATTTCTGGGCGGCGGGTTGTCTGATGGTGCCCAGGGACCGGATATTTCGGTATTGCCGGTAAGCGCCATTGAACAGGCCGAAGTACTGCGCGATGGCGCAGCCGCACAATATGGTTCCGATGCCATTGCCGGAGTGATGAATTTTAAACTGAAAAGTACGCCGGGACAGGGACGTATCACGCTGACTGGCGGGCAGTACTCAGCCGGTGACGGCGAGCAAGTGGGTGTACAGGTAACTCAGGGGCTGGCCATTGGCCAGAGCGGGGTTCTGCAACTTAGCGCAGAGTATCAGCAGCAACAGCCTACCGACCGTAGTGTGCAGCGCCAGGATGCCCAGGCACTGCTGGATGCTGGCAATCAGGCTATCGAAATACCCGCGCAACAGTGGGGCAGTGCCGCCATGGACCGTGATGTTAAACTGGCGGTGAATCTGGCTGTGCCGGTTTCCCTGCAGCATGAACTTTACGCTTTCGCGCTGGGTACCAGTCGGGATATGGAAGGCGAGTTTTATTTCCGAAATCCACAGCGGCGCCAGGGCGTATTTGTTGGCGGTGCGCAGCAGCCCGCTGAGCTATTAGTTGCCGATCTGGATGGTTTAGGTGAGGGAATTGAGTGCCCAACAATATTGGCGGGGGAAGGTAATGTGCTGGCTAGTGTTGAGTACCAACAAATTGCCGATGAACAAAGTGCGCTGGGACGTAATTGTTTTGCGTTTAACGAATGGTTTCCTGGTGGGTTTACGCCGCGCTTTGGTGGCCGGGTTAAAGATGGCACATTTTACGCTGGCAGCCGCGGTGAGTTTGCAGATGCCTGGCATTACGACGTAAGTGTCGGAGCAGGCTATTCTGGTATTCGTTATTACATTAACAACACCGTTAACCCCTCACTTGGGCCTGATTCGCCCACCGCATTTCAGCCCGGAGGGGCTGCACAAATCGAGCGTAATGCCAGTCTCGGGCTGCTCAAAAGTCTACCAACCGGTTTTTACGAACCATTTACTCTGGCACTGGGAATGGAATGGCGCAGCGAGCGTTACCGACAAATTGCTGGTGAGCCAGCGTCTTACGAGGTTGGCCCTTTTGCGCAAAATCGTCAGGGCGTGAGTGCCGGGTTTTCGGTGGGCGCCAACGGGTTTCCGGGTTATCGGCCGGAAACATCCGGTGAGTGGCAGCGCGAAACACGGGCTGTTTATGTTGATCTAACCATGCCTTTTAGTGACACCTGGTTAACCACGGCAGCCTTCAGAGCAGAGGACTTCTCTGATTTTGGTACCCATGTAGACGGTAAGTTGAGCCTGCGCTGGCAGGCAACTGAAACTCTGGCTTATCGTTCATCGGTGAGTTCCGGGTTTAAAGCCCCCACCGTCGGGCAGAGCAATATTATCAATATCAGTACTAAGTTTGGTCCGAATGGCCTGGAAGATCAGGTCACCTTGCCACCCACCAATACTGTGGCAGTTAAATTAGGAGCCCAGGAGTTAACGCCGGAAGAGTCGGTTAATTTTAGTGTGGGCCTGATGGCCAGCCTGTCGCCTACTGCGCAACTCACGCTGGATTTCTATCAGATCTTTTTAGCGGATCGTATCAGCACAACGTCGGCTATCGATTTAGATGAAGAAACTGTGAGGCTGTTGCTCGAGGAGGGGTTTGAAGAAGCAGAAACTTACCGCAGCGCGAAGTTTTTCACTAATGATTTTGATACCCGAACCCGGGGACTGGATTTGGTATTTAACTGGCAGTTCGACTGGCAGGGTTGGCAACATCAGTTGTTGGCCACCTTGAACTGGACTGATACCAGGGTGATCCGCGTGACCGCTCAGGATTATGATCGTCGGGATGGAACTTTGAACCTTACGACCCAGCGGATCCGGATGCTCGAAGACAATCTGCCAGCTTACCGGGCAAACATCAGTCTGATACAAACATTCGGCGCGCACCAGTTAGCCTGGCAAGTTCATTATTTTGGTGCGTTTTATGAAGATCATCTCGACGCTTCCGCCGGTTATGACATTGAGGCGCCCGGGCGTTTCACCCTGGATGCGCGATGGACGTATAAAATGGCTGACGGCTGGGAGCTTATGGTCGGGATGAACAATATATTTGATACTCAGCCTGAGCTGAATCCTCATCGCTTCGTTGCCGGAGCGAAATATCCGTCGACGAGTCCGGGCGGATTTGATGGGCGTTATGGATTTATTGCGTTAAATGTGGCCTGGTAAAACCGTGGGACATAAAAAAGGACGTTAGCCAACGTCCTTAAATAAACTCTCGTTAATGATGGTTGAGTCGATAACCTGTTGGGCCATTTGAATGCATTTACCGCATTGCGAACCCAATTGCAGCTGTTCACGCAAATCACGTATATTGCCAACGCCGCTGTCGGTCACAGCTTTGCGTATCGCAGTGTCTGTTACACCATAACACATGCAAACATACATAGAACACAAACTCCAATCACAATATGCAAATGATAATAATTGTTATTTGAGGTTATTGCAAATATTTTGTGCAGATTTATGTCGATTTTGTCACAGATTGACGGTATAAATGGGGCTTCTGGTCTGATGAGTTTAAAAAACTCAGCAACGTCAATTGTATTTTCTTTTATTGCACTCACTATATCAGGCAGCAGATACTGATGTGCTATAGATCACAGCTACTGCCATTCACATAATAAACATGGAGAATAGATATGAGCGTACTCGTTGGACGTCCAGCCCCGGATTTTACTGCAGCAGCCGTGTTAGGCAGTGGTGAAATTGTTGACAGTTTTACCCTGAGCGAAGCCATTAAAGGCAAAAAAGCCGTTGTCTTTTTCTATCCACTGGACTTTACCTTTGTATGTCCGTCGGAACTGATTGCTTTTGATAAGCGTTACGAAGAATTCACTAAGCGTGGCGTTGAGGTTATCGGTGTATCAATCGATTCTCAGTTCTCGCACAATGCATGGCGTAACACCCCTGTAAACGAAGGTGGTATCGGCCCGGTTAAATACACTCTGGTTGCTGACACCAAGCACGAAATTTGTCAGGCCTATGACGTTGAGCACCCTGAAGCTGGTGTGGCTTTCCGTGGTTCTTTCCTGATCGACAAAGAAGGTCAGGTACGCCATCAGGTAGTTAACGATCTGCCTTTAGGTCGTAACATCGACGAAATGTTACGTATGGTTGATGCCCTGGACTTCCACGAAGAGCACGGTGAAGTGTGCCCGGCTGGCTGGACAGAAGGTAAAGCCGGTATGGACGCAAGCCCTGCAGGTGTTGCTAAGTATCTGTCTGAGAAATCAGAAGAACTTTAATCACGATTTAGTTAATGAAAGAGGCACTTCGGTGCCTCTTTTTTTAGGCCTTGTTTATTCGCTAAAGCCTGACGACTTACCTGATAAGCTTAACCCTAAGACTTCCAGTGACTTCCCCCGGGTTTCAGGAAATAGTTTGATGACGCAAACACCTTGTAACCCCATCATTATTGCAAAAAAAGCAAAGATAGTGACCGGACTGAACGTGCTCAGGACCAACGGCATGAGCAAGGTGATCAGTGCGGCAAATACCCAGTGAGTACTACTGCCAAGGCTCTGGCCTTTGGTGCGTACTGAATTTGGAAAAATTTCAGAAATATAGACCCAGATGACGGCGCCCTGGCCAACGGCGTGAGCGGCAATAAACATAAAGATAAATACCACAACAAACAAGCCTGACAAACTCAATGCAAAGGAAAGCGTTATCGCAGTCAGTGAAATAACGTATCCCACTGAGCCGGCTATTAAGAGCGTTTTGCGGCCGATCCTATCAATCAGCAACATACCAAGCAGGGTGAAGAGTAAATTCACTACGCCAATGCCAGCGCTGGATAACAGCGCCGAACTGCTATCCATGCCAGCGAGACTAAAAATTCGTGGCGCAAAGTAAATGACGAAGTTGATGCCCGATAGCTGATTGAACATGGCCAGCAAAAACGCCAGAACAATCGGTACTGTGTAAACCCGATTAAATAAAGCTTCAGAAGAGCGCTTTGCCTGTTCGTTGCGGATATCATTTATCACCTGACCAGGATTGGCTTCGCCAGTGTTAGACAAGACTCCCAGCGCTGCCTGATGGTCCTTTTTATGCAGCAATAACCAACGTGGGCTCTCGGGGACAACGCTAACGAGCAGTAAATACATAGCGGCAGGTATCACTTCGATACCGAGCATCCAGCGCCAGTCCAGGAAGAAGATCTCAGCCAGCAGGTAGTTCGATAAAAAAGCGATAAGAATGCCAAACACGATCTGAAACTGATAAAGCGCCACCAAACGCCCGCGCTGTTGTGCCGGCGCTATTTCGGCAATGTAAGCCGGTACGGCAATGGAGGAGACGCCCACCCCAATGCCGCCAATAAATCGCATCAGACTGAAAAATACCGGTTCGGTGGCCAGTGCAGATCCCAGAGCTGAGAACAGATAAAGTATGCCGATGCCAATCAGCGTTGGTTTGCGGCCGAAGCGGTCACAGGGGAAATTAGCCACTAGGGCACCGAGTACAGTTCCCCAAAGTGCTGATGACATGATAAACAGGCCGTGGTGCAGAGCAGACGTTTGCCAGAGCTTCTGAATAGGTTGATCGGCGCCTGATATGACTGCCGTATCGAAGCCAAATAAAAAACCAGCACAGGCCACCGTAACAGACCAAAGCAGCAGTTTATGATTCACTTTTTGCCCCTCACTTAAACGATTAAGTTTGGTAGAGTGTAGCCTTTATTGCGACCAGACTCTAACGCTTTTTACAATCTGTTAACTTTGCGGGGCGAGAGGCCAACCGCCCAAGCTTGCATAGCGGTTTACAATGTAGCAGAACAACTCAGCCGTTTTTTGCGCGTCATAAAGGGCAGAGTGAGCTTCATTCTGATCAAAGCTGATGCCGGCGGCCTGACAGGCTTTTACCAGCACCGTTTGTCCTAAAGCAAGGCCGGCAAGTGTGGTGGTATCAAATGAGACAAATGGGTGGAATGGCGTACGTTTAATATTGCAACGTTCGATCGCCGCATTTACAAACCCCTGATCGAACGTGGCATTATGCGCCACTATTACGCTGCGCTGGCAGTCAGCGGCTTTCTGCAGCTTACGAATATGTTTGCACAGACCTTTCATCGCTTCATCTTCACTAATTGCGCCACGTAAAGCGCAGTCCGGATCGATGCCATTAAAATCGAGGGCAGCTTGTTCCAGGTTCGCCCCCTCAAACGGCGTAACGTGCGCATGAAAGGTTTCGGCCGGCGCTAACATGCCATCGCTGTTCATGCTCAGAGTCACAGCTGCAATTTCTAACAAGGCATCGGTGGCGGCATTAAAGCCCGCAGTCTCGACATCAATAATGACCGGAAAGTAGCCTCTGAAGCGTTGTGACAAGGGGGGAATTGTTTGTGACATATCACTCTATATCTGGTGGTTGAATAGTAAACCTGACGGTAATGGTGAATGGACCCGGCGTTCGGTTAAGCAAACTTCAGTTCTCATCAGGGGGAGAATTATGTCAATATTAGCGCTGACTATCTACCCGGTGCTAAACTTTTATTGTTCGTTGACGATAAGATAGAGACGAAGGTTAACAGGTTTATCGATTGCTGAGGCTATACATGTTGAAATCGGTTTCGCTTATTTCATTTTCCATTGGATTGTTAGGGATGGCTGCTACGCCTGTGCAGGCATCGCTGCGACAGTACCATTCAACGGTAGAAAGCTCACAGTGGCAACTCAGCGAGCAAACCCGGCTCAGCTGTACTCTCAGTCATGCATTACCCGGTTACGGTGAAGCCCAGTTTACCAGTGAGGCGTCCAAGCAGCTCAACATGGAGTTTGTGCTGGATATGAACCTGCTGCCCAAAAAATTTGGCACGGCGGCGGTTTATGCGGTCCCCCCGAAGTGGATGCCCGGCGTAAGGGCCCGGCAAATTGCTGATATGACCTTGCGTACCCAGTACGATGGTGACTTGCCCGAAGATACCGCCTGGACCATGCTCAGCGAGCTGGAAAAAGGGTTCTGGCCGACCATTTATTATCAGGATTGGTACAACCCGAATGACAAAGTTGCGGTAGGGCTGAATGCCAGTAACTTTGCGCCGGTATATCAGGAGTTTGTCAGCTGCGTAGCTAACTTATTGCCATACAGCTTTGACGACATCAGCTACACAGTGCTGAGCTATGAGAAAAACTCTACCGAGTTATCTAAATACTCTAAACGACGCCTGCAAATGATAGGCGACTATTTGCGTGAGGATAACGAGCTGGAACTGGTTCTGCTTGACGGCTACACCGATAGCTACGGCGGTTCCTGGAATAACCAGCAACTATCGGTAAAACGCGCTAACGAAGTTAAAAACTTCCTTACCGACTTAGGCGTCGGTGAGGATCGCATTGCTATCACCGGGCATGGTGAGAAACGTCATATTGCGCCCAATACCACCAGTCAGTCGCGGGCAACAAACCGCAGGGTAGTGGTCAGGATGGCGAAATCCTGAGTCAGATAAAGCATAAATAAGCCGCGATAATTTTCGCGGCTTTTTTATAGGGCTGGTGGTTACTGGCTTTGCAGAAAGCGTTTCACCGGCGGTACCTGATCGGTAAAGACGCCGTCAAACTGCCATTTTTTCACCATCAGCATCAGCAGTTGTGAGGCAGAAATACCTGGTGGCAGGGCATCAGTTCGGAAGGTATAGGGATGTATCAACAGACCAGCCTGTTGAGCCGCCTTTACCCAGTTGGTGAGTTCGGTAGTGGGCTGATTTTGCTCGTAACGGGTAACGTGACCGAGCCACGGGCCTATCCCCTGAACGTACCTGCTAACTTCCTGCATCCCGGCTTCCGTTTTGAGTGCATCGTAGTCGGTTGGCGTTTCCTGCCAGCTGTTCTCCGCAATGAGCTGGATAAGCTTAACCTTTGCGCCAAGCGTTTGACGAAGCCGTTTGATTTCTTCAAAGTCAAAACACTGAATATAAATATTGGCACTGGCATCATCGAGATGATGTTCGCGCAATACCTCAACTACCGCTTTACTGATATCCACGCCCTGTTCCCGGTGCCAGGCAGGGGATTTGATTTCAGCATACAAACCCACGGAACCACCAGTAGTCGCATTAAGAGAACGGATAGTGCTGATATGTTCCTCAAACGTTGCAACAGTAAACTGACAAGCAATACAGTTGATACCCCTGAAGACGCGAGAAAAATGTGGGAGTCCACTCAGGAAAAGGATCCAGATTTCTTCTCTTGGTAAA
>JAYZXK010000473.1:0-8131 GCA_036141415.1 Pseudomonadota bacterium | reverse complement strand
GCCCCTCAAGCGCCAGCGTATTCGCAAGAAACTCGAGAAAGAAGCCCGTCTGGCCGCTAAAGCCTGAGAGAAAGCCCTGTGACCAAGCCACTGAATATTGTTTTTGCCGGTACGCCGGACTTTGCGGCTACCCATTTAACTGGCTTGCTCAACAGCCAGCATAATGTGATAGCGGTTTACACCCAACCAGATCGGCCCGCCGGACGTGGCAAGAAGCTTACCCCCAGCGCCACCAAACAGGTGGCCGAGGCGCACAATATCCCGGTGTACCAACCGGCTTCCTTAAAAAACGAAGAAGCCCAACAAGAACTCGCCGCACTTAAACCCGATATTATGGTAGTAGTCGCCTACGGTTTACTGTTGCCCAAAGCGGTACTGGATATACCGGCGCGGGGCTGTATTAACGTGCATGGCTCTATTTTGCCACGCTGGCGTGGTGCAGCGCCTATTCAGCGCAGCATCTGGGCTGGCGACGAGGAAACCGGCGTCACCATTATGCAAATGGATGAAGGGCTGGATACCGGTGCTATGTTACATATCGCCAGATTGCCAATTACCGAGTCAGATACCAGCGCTACGCTGTATTCCAAACTGGCAGACATTGGCCCGCAGGCGCTGATTGAGGTACTGGATGATTTCGACTCGCTGAATGCCGAACCGCAACAGGAAGACAGCGCTACTTACGCTAAGAAGCTCAGCAAAGAAGAAGCGTTTCTTAACTGGCAGGAGCCGGCCGAACAATTAAATCGCAACGTAAGGGCATTCAACCCCTGGCCGGTTTGCTGGAGCCAGGTTAACGGCAAGAATATTAAAGTCTGGCAGGCGTCTGTTAGCGATCATCCCGTCGCCGGTAAAACTCCCGGCACCATTCTGGCTGCTGATAAATCCGGAATTGTGGTAGCCACCAGCGATAAAGCGCTGTGTATTGAGCAGTTGCAGTTACCCGGTAAAAAGCCCATGGCCATTCAGGATGTGCTCAATGGTTATCAGGAATGGTTTGCGGTAGGCAGCGTGTTACCCTCTGTGCCTGAGCAAGCACAATGAAACTGCCGGCTAAAGTTGACCTTCGCGCCGATACCGCCTGGGTTATCTTTCAGGTACTGGAACAGGGAAAGTCCTCCCGCGAAGCCTTAGCCATGGCCCAGGCCAGACACAGTAAACAAGATGCCGCCTGGCTACAGGAAATGGCAATGGGTGTCTTTCGCCACCTGCCACAGTTACAGATTTGGCTTCGGGAGCTGCTCGAGCAGCCTCTTAAGGGCAGTAAGAAGATCCTCGAACATGTTATTTTGCTGGGCTTTTATCAGCAGGCTTACAGCCGCGTGTCTGATCATGCAGCCGTTGCGGCAACGGTTAATGCTGCGGAAATCCTGGGTGGTAAAAGTCTTAAGGGACTCATTAACGCCATACTGCGAAACTTCCAGCGTCAGCAGCTGGCCGAACAGGTTAGCGACAACCCCATTACTCAGTCTGGTTTGCCTAAATGGCTCTACAAACGCCTTGCCAATGCCTATCCGCAGGAACTGGAAAGCCTGATAAATGGTATGAATCAGCCTGCGCCTATCTGGCTCAGAGTAAACCAGCAGCAATCTACGCAGCCAGACTACGGTAATGCCTTAACAAAAGCCGGTATTCGCTTTGCACTCTCTGAAGCACATCCGGATGCCATTATTCTGCTCGACAGAACGCCAATAACCACGCTGCCAGGTTTTGCCGAAGGCTGGTTCAGCGTACAGGATGGTGCAGCACAGCTGGCAGCGCCACTGCTTGATGCTCAGCCAGGCGAACGTATTCTGGATTGTTGTGCAGCTCCCGGTGGTAAGAGCGCACATATCCTGGAACGCACCACCGGTCTGGCGGAGCTTATTGCGCTGGACAGTGAAGCATCCCGTCTTACGCGGATGACCGAAAATTTGCAGCGTCTGCAATTACACGCGAACTTAGTATGCGCCGATGCAGCAGAGGTGGATGGCTGGTGGGACGGTAAGCCCTTCGACCGCATACTGTTAGATGCGCCCTGCTCTGCCACCGGCGTTATTCGCCGTCACCCGGACATACGCTGGCTACGCAAGTCAGCCGATATAGAGGTGCTACAAGCGCTGCAGTATAAGATTCTGAGCAACCTGTGGCGTACGCTCAAGCCCGGCGGTATGTTGGTTTACGCTACCTGCTCTGTACTGCCGGTTGAAAACAAAGCGCAGATCAGCCGTTTCCTGGCAGAGCACAGCGATGCGCAGTTACAACCAATCCAACCGGGGGAAACCATCGAGCAGCCAGGGCGGCAAATTTTGCCCGGCGAGCAACAAATGGATGGTTTCTATTATGCGAGGCTGCTAAAGTCTTAATAACCAAGATTAAAAACACCTTACAACGACGATGAAAATTATCATCCTTGGCGCAGGACAGGTTGGCGGCACACTGGCTGAAAACCTGGTAGGCGAAAAAAACGAAATCACGGTGATCGATTCCGATCCCGTTATCTTGCGTGCGTTGCAGGACCGCCTCGATCTGCAGGTTGTAACCGGTGTAGGCTCCCACCCCGATGTGCTGCGAAAAGCAGGTGCCGAAGACGCAGACATGCTGATTGTTGTGACCAACAGTGACGAAAGTAACATGCTGGCGTGTCAGGTGGCTTACAGTCTGTTTAAAACCCCGACTAAAATTGCCCGGGTCCGCTCCGAGCAATACATCATTTATCAGGAACAACTGTACAAGCAGCAGGACATTCCGGTTGATCACATTATTGCCCCGGAACAACTGGTAACACAGGCCATTAAGCGCCTGATTGACTACCCCGGCGCTCTGCAGGTAGTGGAATTTGCTGAAGGCAAAGCCAGCCTGGTAGCGGTAAAGGCCTATTACGGCGGGTTGCTGGTAGGCCATGCCTTATCCGCTCTAAAAGAACATATGCCCAATGTGGAAACCCGGGTGGCGGCGATTTACCGCCGCGGCAAACCTATCCGGCCGCTGGGTACCACCGTTATTGAAGCCGATGACGAAGTGTTTTTTATTGCCGCCACCAAACACATCCGTGCTGTAATGAGCGAACTGCAAAAGCTCGAGTCGAGCTATAAACGCATCATGATTGCTGGCGGCGGTTTAATTGGTGCCGGCCTGGCCAAGCGCCTGGAGCACAATCATAACGTAAAGCTTATCGAGTACAGCCCTGAACGAGCACAGTATTTGTCTGCTCATCTGGATAAAACCATTGTTTTCAGCGGCGATGCCTCCGACTCTACATTGTTGAGTGAAGAAGGCGTAGAACAGGTTGATGCGTTTATCGCAGTAACCAACGACGATGAAGCAAATATTATGTCGGCCATGCTGGCTAAACGGATGGGCGCGCAAAAAGCCATGGTGCTGATCCAGCGCAGCGCCTATGTGGATTTGGTGCAGGGCGGCGAAATCGATATTGCCTTCTCCCCCCAGCAAGCCACTATTTCAGCATTGCTCACTCATGTTCGCCGCGGGGATCTAGTTAATGTGTACTCACTTCGCCGTGGAGCGGCAGAAGCCATAGAAGCCATTGCCCACGGCGATAAAAATACGTCAAAAGTGGTAGGCCGCGAAATTGGCAGTATAAAATTACCCCCCGGTACCACCATTGGTGCTATTGTGCGCGAGGAGCAGGTTATTATTGCGCACAGCGATACCGTGATAGAAGCCAACGACCACGTCATTTTGTTTTTGGTTGATAAGAAATATATCAACGATGTAGAGCGTCTGTTCCAGCCGAGCGCGTTCTTTTTTGGTTAACCCATTGGTTTTGTTGATGCCGATTAGCGGCTGTCTTCATGCAGGCCACGAGCAGGAAGCCTCACTACCAGTCAAATTTGGCGTAAAATAGACGAACTATTCTTTTTATCTTCACATCCCTGTGCTACATTTTAGAGATTGCGTGTTATTTCACCAGTTGAAGCAGTGATTGTTTGTTGTGGGTTTGTTCACGCTTCTATCAGGTCCGCTTGTTAGCAGGGAAGTCAATGTCGGATGCCACTCAGCAGGAATCCCGGGCAGAGCAACGTGAAGAGTCTCGCCGGGCAACAATTTATCGTGTAATTGTTAGTGTTGCATTAACACTGATTTCCATTGGTCAGTTTAATGATACTAAAGAGCTGGTTTCTGCTACCTATGAAGATGTTAAAGCTGCTTTCACCCACGAAGTAGAATATGAACAGCTTGAGACGTTGAACATAGGCCGCACAATCCCGTTTATAGAAGACACATTCGGCCCGCCAGAAGTTATAAAAACCTCCAGTTATCAGCCTGAAGTTCGATTTCAGTACTACAATATCGAGAAGGCCATTATCACCGTTTTTAATCATAATGGCCGAGTAGCGGGCTTTGTGATTGTGCCGCTGGTTTATGATTTTATTCCTCCCCAACCTTACCGGGATTTTCCATTGGCTAAACAGCCAATTAGCGCGGCCAGTGCCGGGGATGACGGACTCTATCTGGATGCCAGCAATTTGCTTTACTATGCTGAATCGGAAGATATGGGTAAGCAATACCTGTTCATGCAGCGGGTAATCGGCTTTGTTGAATATGGCGGCCTCGAACTGTCAGTCAATGATGCAGAAATAGATACAGATATAATCCTTAAAGAAATCCTTGCGCTCAACGAGTATCTTGAAGCTGGCGAGGAAGATGAATTAGTTGAAGCTATAACGGTATTCAGAGCGGCCTATCCGCCAAATTTCTACGCTTACACTGAGCTGGACCCGACTCTGATTACCGAATCGTTGCTCACACGGATTGAGTTTGAAACGTATTTTGGAGGCGCTTATGACTAAGCCACGAATTCTGCTACTGCTCTGTTTGAGCGGTTTCATATTGTCTGTTAGTAAAGCTGCATATGCCGAACTACCCGAGTGGATCCTGTTTCCACCATCCAGTGAAACGGAGCTGTTTGCGATTGGTGAGGGCCAGAGCTTGCAGCAGGCAAATGACGTAGCGCTAAAAAATATTCTCGGCCAATTACGCACACGAATTAGTGGCGGCTTTAGTCAGCGCCAGATTCTTAATAATGATGCTTTTGCCGAATACATCAATCAGTCAGTCTCCAGCTCCATTGAGTCACTCCCCATCAGCCAATACAAAAAGCTAAAAAATCATCAGGAAGATGGCACTTTCTTTAGCCTTATTTCAGTGGAAAAACAGCAGTTAGCCGATACCTTTCGTGGCGAACTTACCAGTAATTTTTATAAGTTGAGTAAAGCGCTTCGCGAACAGGCTACTGTTGCCTCTAAGCTTGAATGGTGGGTGCAGAATAAACCGCAGCTCCTTGAACAATTTGCCACTAACGTTCGTTATATCGAAATCCTCGATATGCTAGCGCAGCCAACCGATAAGTATAAATCGTTGTTAAGCACCACAGAAACCCAGCTCAATGATATCCAAAGCAGCATTTGTTTGTATGTATTACCGCACAAACAGGAAAACCTGCGACTGGCATTCAGACAACAAATTTTAAGTCTTGGTCTTAATGCTGATAATGCTCAGTGCGAATTTACTATTCAGTTGTTCGATACAGTAAAGCTACAGGAACTGTTTAACCAGCATGTGGCCAGTTTGTCGCTGGATGTCAAACTGAATAAAAACAATCAACCAATCGCATCAGAAATTATTAATGAATCTGGTCGTTCGTTGCAAAACCAGGCGAATGCAAGTAACGCTGCATATCAACGCCTTATGTCTAAAATAGAAGCCGATAACGGCGTAATACTTACAAACCTGTTAACCCAGTAGTGTCATTATTAGGTAATAAACTATGAAAGCAATTTTAAAGCATGGAGTCATAGCAACCGCAGTATCAACTAGTTTGTTGAGCGGCTGTATGAATACTACAAAAGTTGAGAATAAAGTTGATGTAATTACCAATTCTCAGTACATCGTCAGCATGCCCGAATCACAATTTATGCCAACGCCATCGGAACTGACCGGTAAGCAAAAATCGGTGGTTGTACTCCCGGTAAAAATCGACAGCAATGCGAATTTCGAAACCGGTGCAGTACGCCAGGTATCTTCCGAACTTGAGAATGGTTTGATTACGGCTGGAGTTGAAATAGTCGATCGTAGTCTGGCAACCAAATTGGGAGATGAAATTCTGGCCTATGAGGCCACCGGGCAATTCTCCGGTGCAGGCATAGACGTAGCCGATGTTGCCATACTACCGGCAATTCATAATGTGGGAATTGCGAAATCCTTCACCCCGGCTTCTAACTATACCGATGATGATGGTAAGCGCCACTACACGCCGGCGAAGTGTGATTACGAAGCTACTGTAACAGGTAACGTAAAACTCTTTGAATTACCCGATCTTAAAGAAACAGAAGCCATTAATATGAAAGGCACTGCGTCAACCTCGTTGTCAATCAGCAACTCCAGTTGCCCGGTTAGCCAGGATATTGCCTACAGTCTCGCTTCGCAGGCTTCCGGCAACAGTGTTTATAACATTTTGTCAGAGATTCAGAAGAATTTCAGTCAGAGTGGTTATGTTATGCAGTACCGCAAGCGCGGTGACCTGCACCTTGTGAATATTACCCTGGGCGCTGGTCAGAAGCTCAAAGAGGGTCAGAAAATTATATTCGCAACCAAGCTTTCTCAACCAGATTACACCACTGGTAAGAACACAGTTTCAACAGTGTATTATGACTTTAAAGGTGTGGTATCAGACATGATCGATGCCAACAATGCCTGGGTTATTGTTGATGAAGAGGCCGAAGGTCAACTGAAAAAAGGCGATATCGCCCAAACGGACTTTGAAAAGAGCTTCTGGGATGACATCACTAAGGGTGGCAACCTTGCAGATAACATTAAGAACTCTTTTCAATAACATCATTTAAAGGATCACATTATGAAAAAGCTCGCTCTTATTATACCCATGTTGTTAGGTATCAGTGCCTGTAGTTCTACGTCAGATGGCATTACCACAAAAAAAGAAACTGTATTGACGCCTGAGTGCGTGTATCAGGATGCCCCTGAAAAAGCCGCCCCTATGTGGGTTTGTGGCGTACCAATAGAAGGTTTTGCCTTTACTCAGGTCGGTTTCTCTGAGAAGAAGCCCTCGGCAACCATGACCAACTCGGCTGCCACTGCCGACGCCCGAGCCAAAATGTCGTCGTACTTCGCGACTATGGTGTCGGACATGTTCAGTCAGTATCAAAAGTCATTGGAAACTGAAGAAGCATCTAAATATGTCATTGATACCGACATGGTTCGTGAAACCGTATCATCCATGACCCTGTTTGGTACCCGCACGGTACGCACCATGACCAGCCCTAGTGGCGGTCAGTATGTGTTACTGGCGATGGACGAAGCAACCTTTGCAGCTAATCAGAAAAAAGTATTTGCTGCGCTGGAGGATGAAGATGCCGAAATTAAGCAGCTGTTCGAAAACGAACAAGCTCGTGAACGTCTAATGTCCATGTTTAAGGTTCAGTAATACAACAAAGGGGAAAGGCTATGAAAACAAGGGAATTTTTCGCTTTACCTCAGCTTAATGCCGTTTTGTGCTTTAGTTTACTGGCCGCAGCTCTGACGCTGCCGGCCGCTACTTCGGCACAAACCAGTCTTACTGCTGAGCAGCAGGCCTTCAAAGAGCGTCGAGAACAGGAGTTCGAGGCGTTCCAGCTACGCCGAATTCAACAATTTGCGGCTTTTAAAGCACGCTACAATGCAAAGTTAGCAGCCTTTCGCACCGACTTACTGGAAAAATGGGGCGAGGTAGAAGTTAGCGATAAGGATACGGTGGTCGTTTACCCAGAGCCAGAAATTAAAACTGTGGTTGACTATGAAGCCAAAAAAATTGTTGTTAGTGTGCTCCATGACGCTAACGCAACGGTCGATCAAACCAAGGTGGTGGCAGCACTGGAGAAGCTTAAAAGCGTAGAGCCCGAAGACTCCAACGGACAAGCGGTGAATATCTTAAAATCCTACGCTGCCAACGATACCTTTGATGATCTCGACAAACTGGTCCAGAGCGCAGACGTAGAAGTGGCTCAGCCTGAAATTACCGATGATGACATTGAAGCGGAAAATCAAGCCTTCGCAACCCGCCAGGTCCAGGATGAAATTGCCTTTCAGATGATGGCAGACAGATTGAGTTCACCTTCAAAAAGTGTAGATCAGG
>JAYZXK010000472.1:0-4310 GCA_036141415.1 Pseudomonadota bacterium | reverse complement strand
AGAAGCCGAAGATCTCCGGGTCGATACTCACGGCAGCGATGTCATTGAACCGGTCTGGGATTTACTGGCTCATAGTTACCGAAAGCACCATGTCTTTCCTACTTTACTGGAACGTGATTTTAACATCCCGGCTTTAGAAGTCTTGCTTGATGAGGTACAGCGCATCAAACAAATCCAGCAGGCGGTTGGCGCTGAGCAGCAGGGCGTAGCCTAATGACATTACAGGTGCAGTTACAGTCATTCGCGAATAGCATTCGGGCGCCACAAAACTCAACAGACGAGTCGGCAGATACGCAACGCAGAATGGATATTTATCGCTCGTTGTTTTTCAATAATGTATCGGGATTTATCCAAAACGGGTTTCCGGTGTTACACAGTCTGTACACTGAAGATCAGTGGCAGGCACTGATACGACGTTTCTTCATTGAGCACCAGTGTTCGTCTCCCTACTTTATTCATATCAGTAAAGAGTTTGTCGAATACCTCAGTAATGAATATCAGCCGGTTAAAAATGATCCGCCCTTTATGGCGGAGCTCGCGCATTATGAATGGCTTGAGCTGGCGTTGTCAGTCCGGGAAGTTGAGCAAGCAGTTAATTATTGGCAGCAGGATGGCATACCTTCACAGCTCACCGCCTCACCATTAACTGAGCTGGCTGCCTATCACTATCCGGTGCATCAGATTAGCCCCGACTTCAGGCCCGAATCTGCCGATTCGATGCATTACTATCTGCTCTATCGAGACGAGCTGCATCAGGTCCAATTTCAGCATATTACGGCACTGTCTGCGTTGGCATTACAGTTACTCAGCAGTGAGGTTTATAGTTTTGACTCGTTGGTGACAGCAATTCACCAGCAAGCTCCACAGTTTTCCGTTGAGACACTTCATCAGGGACTTACGCCGCTACTGACCCAGTGGTTATCCTGTGGTGCTGTAATACCCGCTGAATCAAACGGTATATAGATAAAATGAATGCCCGGTTTTTCATCGGGCGTTATATTTGCACTGTCAATTTAGACTGCTTTCGATTACCATTTACCCCCTTTTTTAGCTTAATTAAATTTGAGAATTTTCATGGCTGGTAACGAAGATTTTAAAGAAGTGTTTAACTGGTGGTATTTTCTGGCAATTGTGGTTGCGTTAGTCGCGTTTCCATTGCTTCCTACGCTAGCAGGTATCTTTACATACCTGATCAAATAAATTCATGCTAAAAAATAATTATAAAGGACAGGCATGAGTGCAGATTATATAAAATCAGTTGTAAAAACAGTGCCGGACTATCCAAAGCCCGGCATTGAATTCCGTGATGTGACAAGCGTATTAGAAGATTACGAGGCATTTAGCCAGTGTATCTCTATGCTGCTCGACAAATACCGACCTTATGGATTTAACAAAGTGGCAGGCACTGAAGCCCGCGGCTTTTTATTTGGCGCTCCCTTGGCGCTTGAGCTGGGAGTAGGTTTTATCCCGGTACGCAAACCTAACAAGCTGCCCCGCGACGTACTCAGCGAAAGTTACGAGCTCGAATACGGCAAAGACACCCTGGAAATCCACCGGGATGCTATCAACCCCGGCGATAAGGTGCTTTTGATCGACGATCTGTTAGCCACCGGCGGCACTATTTCTGCTACGGCTAAGCTTATTCGTAACCTGGGTGGTGTGGTAGAGCATGCTGGTTTCGTGATCGGTTTGCCGACATTAAACGGCTACCAAAAGCTTGAAGCGTTGGGGCTGGAACCTTATTGTATTTGTGAATTTGATGGCGAATAAGGACAACTAACGGTGGCATATCAGGTACTGGCAAGAAAATGGCGGCCGGGCAGATTTGCTGAACTGGTTGGCCAAGAGCACGTTGTTGCGGCGATCACCAATGCGTTGGATAACGATCGCTTGCATCATGCTTACCTGTTTACAGGAACGCGTGGGGTAGGTAAAACCACTATCGCGCGGATATTCTCGAAAAGCCTTAACTGTGAACAGGGGCAAAGTGCTAACCCTTGCGGTCAGTGCAGTACCTGTGTCGAAATAGAGCAGGGTAACTATGTTGATTTGCTTGAAATCGATGCTGCTTCCCGCACAAAAGTTGAAGATACCCGTGAGCTGCTGGACAACGTTCAGTACAAGCCAACCCGCGGGCGCTACAAGGTTTACCTGATAGACGAAGTGCATATGCTGTCCAAGCACAGCTTTAATGCCTTGCTGAAAACTTTGGAAGAGCCACCGCCTCACGTTAAATTTTTGCTGGCCACCACGGATCCGCAAAAATTACCCATCACGATTTTGTCTCGTTGTTTGCAGTTTAATCTCAAGGCCTTGTCCCGGGATCAGATTGGTCAGCAACTACAGCACATATTGCAACAGGAACAGATCGCTTTTGAAGAGTCTGCGCTGGGATTATTGGCTAAAGCCGCCCAGGGCAGTATGCGTGACGCCCTGAGTCTGACCGACCAGGCGATAGCGCAGGGCAATAATCAGGTATCCGGCAGCATAGTAACTGATATGCTCGGCCTGATGGATCGCCAGCAACTGCTGAAAATCCTGTTTGCGATTGGTAAAAAGGATGCCGCAGAAGTACTCCATCAAGCTGCAGAAATTGACGTACTCGCGCCTGATTACAGTATTGTGTTAGCAGAACTGGCCAGCTTGCTGCACCAGATAGCACTTACCCAGTGGGTACCAGAAGCGTGTAAGCTGGAAACCAACACCGCCAAAGCTATTTATCAGTTGGCCCGGCATTTTGCGCCGGAGCAAGTCCAGTTGCTGTATCAGATTGCTTTGCAGGGCCGTAAAGATTTACCCTTTGCCAACGATGCGCGCAGCGCGTTTGAAATGACCTTACTGCGCATGATGACCTTTGCCCCGGTAGAACCGGTTGGCGAGCGGGAAACCATTATTCAGCAAGCGCCAGCACGTTCCGTGCCGGATGCTGGTCATCAGGCTGCCTCTACGCCCGCTGTTCAAGCAGAACAACAGGCTGACACAGCAACGGATACGGCAGAACAAAACGCTGCACCGGCCGGACAGGCCGAAGCCGCCGATGAATCACAACAGCTTGCCTCTGAGGCAGAGCAGTTGATGGATGAAGCTGAAGATTTTCGTCAGCAAAGTGAAGCGTTAACGCAGCCGTCATCACAACCCTCGCATTATGATGAGCCGCCGCAGGATTACGACGCTTACCAGCAGTACGACAATAATCCACCAGATGAGCACATGCCGCCGCCAGCAGACTACCCGCCTGCTTATGATGAACCGGCGGAACCTCAGTCTGAAGCGGCTGCTCAGGAAGAACAGGCTACGGTGTCGAATACCGCTGCCATGCTGGCGTTGCGTCAACGACTCAAACAGCAGGCTGCGGAGGACAAAGCTGACGCTGCAAAAAAGCCGGCAACGACTAACCGCGAGTTTAAACCCTCGCTGGCAGCTAAGACCGCACAGAATGATGAATCACCGTCTCACAGTGAGGCAACTGAAACAGCTCAGCCAACGCCCAATAATACCAATGTAGAGTCTCAGGATGAGCCTTATGGGCATCAGCAAGCAGAGGCTGACTCGCCACCGCCCTGGGTGTTAGAAAATAGTCAGGGTATGGCTGATGAGCCAGGTCAGAATGCTGAGCCGGTCAATGAAGCTCAGGTTAGCAATACCAACGCTGATACCGGGTTTGAGCGAACCGATAGCACTAACAACTCGTCGCAACCTGCGGCAGAGGAGCCGGCGACCTTCGATCCAAATCAGGCTGCCAACGTATCATTTAATACGTACAGTAATTTACCTGCTTATCTTGAAAACGGTGATAAGCTGCTTGCAGCCAGTCAGATCGATAAGTGGAGCGCGCTGATTGAGGCTATGCCTATTGCGGGATTGCTCAAGCAAGTTGCTTTACACTCATTGTTTGAACGCACTGAAGATAAGGTATTGCTCAGGCTCGACCCGGCGCAGGAGCACCTGGTTAACGAAACTACCGCTTCACAGTTGTCGACTGCCATGTCAGAAGTGCTACAATCGCCGGTAACTGTGCAGTTAGAGTTTGCAGAGGTCACCGATACACCTTTTCAGATTCAACAGCAAATTAATACAATGCGACAACGTCATGCCCGACAAGTAATTCAGTCTGATGACGTTATCCGCTCTGTGGTGGGGGCGTTCAATGCTGAGGTACTGGAAGACAGTATTCAGCCTCGCTGAGTAGCGATGTCGCAACTTATCAATTTTTTCTATTAGAGAGATACTATTATGTTCAAAGGCGGAATGGGCAACATCATGAAGCAGGCGCAGCAAATGCAGGAGCGCATGCAGAAAACCCAGGAAGA
>JAYZXK010000471.1:0-4084 GCA_036141415.1 Pseudomonadota bacterium | reverse complement strand
CTTTACGCTGTCCCATTAGCGTGAGGGTTTGTGCATAGATATCCAGTAACTCCGGAGTATATACGCCGTACACGCCAAAAGTCGGGCCAGCAGGGTTGGCCAACGGACCAAGGATGTTAAACAATGTGCGGGTTTTCATCTCAGCACGCACTGGCGCCGCAAAGCGCATACCGGCATGATAGACCGGCGCAAACAGGAAGCAGAAATTCACTTCATTCAGGCACTTGCGTGCCACCTCAGGTGTAATATCAAGCTTGATGCCGCATTCACGGAAGAAGTCAGCCGAGCCGGACTTGCTCGATACGCTGCGGTTACCGTGTTTGGCGACCTTAACACCACAACTGGCGGCTACCAGCGCCGCGGCGCTGGAAATATTGATAGTGTGATGGCCATCACCACCGGTTCCAACAATATCCCCAAATTCGTAATCCGGGGTTGGAAAAGGGCGTGCATTAGACACCATGGCACTGGCTGCCCCGGCAATTTCATTGGGGGACTCGCCGTTAATTTTAAGTGCGGTCAGTAAGGTGGCGAGCTTTACTTCGGAAAGTTCACCGTGCATCACCTGATTAAATACCGAAAAAGACTCGGCCTGGGTCAGATGCTGACCGTCGAAGAGTTTTTCAATTACCTTGCTGTAGTCAGCCATGAGTTAATCCTCTTTGGTCAGGTAATGAATGCTTTGCAGCAGCAGGCGACTGCCCTCTGCCGTTAGAATGGACTCCGGATGAAACTGGAATCCAAGCATTTTATCGTCGGACTGATAGACCGCCATAACCGTAGTACCGACTTTGGCCAGTGGTGTTAAGCCTTCAGGCAGCTCCAGCGCCATCAGCGAGTGGTAGCGGGCGACATGAAGCGGCTGCGGCATACCCGCAAACATGGCCTCTCCGGTATGGGTAATGGCCGATGACTTACCGTGCATAACATCTTCAGCGCGGCCAACGGTGCCGCCATAATGGGCGACTATGGCCTGATGCCCAAGACAAATCCCGAGTACCGGAAAATGGCCCTGGACCATGCTTAACAACTCTGGCATACAACCGGCTTCATGCGGTGCACCAGGCCCCGGGGATAATAGCAATAAAACCGGCCCGCTTTCAGCCTGTAATTGCATTTTTTCGAATAGCATTCTGGCGTCAACATTATTGCGGTACACCACAATATTCAATTCCATGGTACGTAGTTCATCTACCAGGTTGTAGGTAAAAGAGTCGACGTTATCTAACAGAAAAACGGTGATAGGCTGGCTCATTACACTTCTCCCTGAACGCTGACTGAGGATTTCACCGCATTGATGACGGCCTGTGCCTTGCTACGGGTTTCCTCCGCTTCTGCCTGTGGATCGGAATCATACACTACGCCAGCCCCAGCCTGTATGTAAGCGCGGCCGTTTTTAACAAACGCTGAGCGGATAACAATACAGGTATCCATATCGCCATCATTATTCAGATAGCCCACGGCGCCACCATAGCTGCCGCGACGTTTGTGCTCGACCTTGCGAATTAACGAAGCCGCACTCACTTTGGGCGCGCCCACCAGGGTGCCCATGTTCATGCAGGCCTGATAAGCATGCAGCGCATCCAGATCGTGACGTAACTGGCCGACCACGCGTGAAACCAGGTGCATTACGTGGGAATAGCGGTCTACTTTAAGTAAATCTTTCACATAACGGGTGCCAGGCTCAGACACCTTGGCTACGTCATTACGGGCCAGGTCTACCAGCATCAGGTGTTCGGCTTTTTCTTTCTGATCTTCGCGCAGGTTAAGCTCAATGCGGCTATCCATATCATGGTCTATCTCGCCATTAGCGCGCTTGCCACGGGGGCGGGTGCCGGCAATCGGATAGATTTCAACAACATTGCTTTGGGCTGTGTATTTAAGGGCTGACTCCGGCGATGCACCAAAAATCGTAAACTCAGCATCCTGCATGTAAAACATATAAGGGCTGGGGTTTTGTTTTTTTAGAGCGGCGTAGGCGGTAAGTGGTGCGGGGCAGGGCAGAGAAAACGTTCGGGACGGCACAACCTGAAAAATATCGCCGGCCAGAATATGTTCCTTTAAGGTCAGCACGTCGTTGCAGTAGTCTTCGTCCGATTTATCCACTTGCAAGGACGTGGGCTCTGTTACGGCAACCGGCGATAAATCATGTGGCGCCAGACTTTGTAACTCGGCGCACAGTGCCTCAAGGCGCTGAGCAATAGCGAAATAACTGGTGGCCACTTCACTGCCGCTGAACACGCTGCCAAGCAACCTTGCCTGGCGGGTTTGATGGTCAAAAGTGATCAGGGTTTCTGCCAGATAGAACACAAAGTCGGCGCAGTCATTATCGCCCTCTTCTACCTCCGGCAGGTCTTCGAAGGTCGCCAGTAAATCATAGGCAAATACCCCACCTAAGAATACAGCATGCTGGTGGTCACGCAGCGGCGTGATTTGCTTAACCACCATCCGCAGTACATCGAACACGCTGGTGGATTTTAAGCGGCTGTCTTCGTCGAGGTTGGCCGTTTGGGAATGGCACTGCAGGGTAATTTCAGTCTCGCTGACAATCTGACATTTTAAGTCGGCCGGACAGTTTTCCATAAACAGCGGTAACAGTCCTTCACCGTTGGCGCTCAGCGCTTGAATAGTGACCTCCTGCCCACGGCATTCAAAGCGCAGAGCGCCATCCACCATCAGCAGGCTTTGCAGGTTATCCTTACTGTCTATCTCGGCTGATTCGAGTAGTAACGCATGGGGCTTTTCGCCACATAGCTGGGCAAATGCCGCTAAGGGATCATTGACGTAGGTTGCTGTTCTCTCGATGGTTTCCACTTTTCCCGGGACCATGCCTAATTCGGCCAAACTCATCTTTTTTCTCCGGTTAAAAATTAAAAAAAAGGCCCGTAACATTACGGGCCTTTTTTGTTTGTTCTGCGCACTAACGCTCACACCGCCCGTTATCGAAGGGAGTGCCACCACCAGATAGTTGCCATTACGGCGCTGTGTTGTGGTTGTTTAAGCATTAGTTTCCTGTCTCGTTGTTTTAATTTGATATCTTCGATAGGCATCGAAGCATTCAATCCGTATACTGTGCTATAGAAGAAAACAAAAACCCATTTGTGTCAACCATAAATTTGAAATTACATGAAAATTGACTTGCACAGTCACACCACTTTCTCGGATGGCCGCTTAACACCAGCCGAACTTATTCAACGCGCGCAAACGATGCAGGTTGATGTACTGGCTATTACCGATCACGACAGTACTTATGGCCTGGCGGATGCCCACGCTGCGGCTCAGGAGCATTACCCGACACTGAGGATTATTGACGGCGTTGAAATCTCCACGCGCTGGCACAGTTTCGAAATCCATATTGTCGGTTTAAATATCGATACCGGGCACCCGGCACTACAGGCGTTTTTGGCAGACCAACAGCAAAAACGTGAAGAACGTGCGGCTAAAATTGCCGATAAACTGGCAAAATGCGGTTTTGAAGGCACGCTGGAACGAGCGCGCCGTTATGCCGGAGTAGGCCAGATCACCCGGGCGCACTTTGCCCGTGTGCTGGTGGATAATTTCCAGGTCGCGACCTTAGAAAAAGCCTTTAAACTATATTTGGGTAAAGGAAAGCGTGCGACGGTGAAAGCCGAGTGGCCGGATATTGCTGCGGCGGTAAAGGTCATTCAGCAGGCGGGAGGCCGGGCGGTACTGGCGCATCCCATTCATTACGATATGTCTACCAAATGGCTGCGCCGGCTAATCGCAGAGTTTGCTGAGGCGGGTGGTGATGCGGCAGAAGTGGTGTTTCCCGGTATGAGTGCCGAGAAGCAAGCCCTGTTGCACTCTATCGTGGCTGAATATGAACTACTGGCTTCGGCCGGCTCTGATTTTCATTTCCCCGGACGCTGGACTGAACTGGGGCGTTGTCAGTTAAAGTCAGACACACTCACGCCGGTTTGGCATGACTGGAATTTAGCTGTGAGTCAATCCTCACTAAAGGACCCTGTATGAGTCAGTTTTTTTACGTACACCCTGATAATCCGCAATCACGCTTGATCAAACAGGCCGCTGAGCTCATTCGCCAGGGTGAGGTGGTGGTTTA
>JAYZXK010000470.1:0-8145 GCA_036141415.1 Pseudomonadota bacterium | reverse complement strand
AGGTGTTACAAGACTGAGTACCGTCGGCTGATAACGCCGTTTCGAAGTACAGGCGTTCGCCCAAATCGATTAGTGCCGGGGTATCCAGCTCTGCACCAGGCATAGTTGCCGGGATCGGTCCGTGCATCATTTTAGCCTGAGTGCGTACCGCGTTTTTATCCACCGCCATTGCTGTGGTGGTCACGCCGCCAATCATGACGGCCAGGACGAGTTTTTTAATATCCATAGTATGAGTATCCGAAAATGATGAAGAAGAAACACATACTACTAAGCAACCTTTATGCCTGTTCAAGGAAAACTAAAAGCAGCTTATATTTTTGGTATAAAGTCCCTGTTTTGGCTGATTTCAGAGTAAAAACTGCCGCCTTATCAACATTTTATTTACATCTGCACGGAAAGTTATCTGTCAATAATGGCAAGCAGCATGACAAGTTTGTCAGGCTGCATTATTGCAGTGCATAGTAGGTTCCCGGGGGGCTTGTTGAGTGAGACTATCGGGGCAAGTATTTTACTCTTCAGTAGTCAGTTAGCTTCGGGCCAGCTAACGCTCATGCGAAAGTAACTTACCCCTGATTTAACAAACTCACGGCCTTCCACTGACAGTCCAAACTTCTGATAGAAAGCCGTTGCCGTGGTTCGGGCGTCACACCAGAAGCGTTTGATATTTTGGTGTTTGAGTTGTTCTATGGCCTTTGCGAGAACCTGTCTGCCAATTCCCCTGCCCTGATAGTCTGGCAGTGTCGCAAACTTTCTTAGCCTGGCGCTATCCTCGCTCAGGTAAATCGATGCCACACAAACCAGTATCCCATCGGTGAATGCCCCGTAGTGGGTAGCGGTTTCATCTCCATCGACCCGGGAAAACGAGACGGGTTTATCGGGCCACAGCACATGATGCCTGACTGACAAGGTATCCTGCCAGTCAATTTCGCGGATGGTTAGCGCCATACTTTAGTCGTTGCGATACAGGGTTTTTATCAGGTGATAACCAAACTTGGTTTTTACCGGGCCGTGGATGGTGAGGATGTCTTTTTTAAATACCACGTCGTCGAACTGCTTTACCATCTGGCCACGCTTAAACTCACCTAAGTCACCGCCGCGTTTGGCGGAGGGGCAAATTGAAAACTTACGGGCCAGGGCGGCAAAGTTTTTACCCTTGGCTTTTTTGAGCTGGGCTAGAAGTAGTTGCGCTTCTTTTTCGGTTCTTACCAGAATGTGTACTGCGGCGGCGGTGGCCATAAGGAGTCCTCTAAAACAGGTTTGACGGCATTATACCTGTAAGCGTTGGATATTTGGATACAGAGTCTTTAACGTCGCCGGGCTTGTACTAATCCACCAGCACTATGCCTAAGGACTCCAGTAAATGCACTGCCTCGAAACTGGAAAAGGTGGCACCTTTGAGCTCGTTAGCCAGCACATCGATGGAACATCCGGTAGAGTCGCTAAAATCAACGCGCTCAAGATTGGTGTGCATAAACAAGCTGCGATCAAAGGTACAGTGTGTCATCTGGCTGTCGGTAAAATTGCCTTCGCGAAAGTCTGCATCATGCACCTTGCATTCATCCAGCACCAGTTCATTCAGGGTGAGGCCGTAAAAGGATGCGTCGTTAAGTAAGCAACGCTGAAATTTAAGCTCAAAATCACGATAGTATTGCGGCCAGCCAGCTTTCGTCCAGTCGACGCCCACCAGTTTGCAATCCTTAAACGTCAGGCCGTATAACTGACTGTTGGCCATATCCGCCAGGCTAAGGTTACAGCGGATAAACTCACATTGGGTAAATTTACAGCCCTGAAACCGGCTATCGGAAAAGTCACAATCGATAAATTCGCATTCTTCAAAGCTTGTGCCGGATAGCCGCTTTTCGGTCCATATCAGTCCTTTAAAGGTTTCTTCGTAATAATCGCCTGTGTCGGTTAATTTATCCATATTATTCCGTTTGCATGGTATAGCTGCCGGTAAGCAGGTGGAGTGGTTTATCCCAAATGGGGGAGGCATTATGACTGCTGCGCTACGCGAATCAAAGCCTGATTACCTAATCCGCGCCAACTCACCACCCTCTAAACTGCCAACCGTCTGCTTATCTGTGATATAAAAGCGAAACTGTGCGCTTGAATTAAGAAAAGATGGAAGCTCTGATCCCCTCACTGTCGACCCTGATTGAAATTGCCGTTGCCCCGGTATTTTTACTGGCTGGTATAGCCGGTTTTCTAAACGTCATGTCCGGACGTCTAGGGCGTATTACCGACCGGGTCCGTTCAGCCGAAAAAGAAATGAACAGTCAGACAGAAGCTGAGCAAAACACCCGCCTACGCCGGGAAATCATATTGTTGTGGCGCCGGGTTAAGTTAATTAACTGGTCCATCGGTTTTTGTACTGCTTCGGCGGTAATGGTGTGTGGCGTGATAATGAGTCTATTTGCCGGGGAGTTATGGCAGGTCAAACTTAATGTACTGGTTGTCACCCTTTTTATTCTGACAATGTTATTGTTAATTTCAGCACTGACGTTATTTCTTGCAGAAGTGAAACTGGCGACTGCCACCATTAGAGTCATTAGGACAATTAAGTAAACAGTACCCAACGGAGAGAGCTTTGTTGCGATTTGGTTGTTTTGTCTTTGCTGCATTGGCGCTGTTTAGCAATCAGGCTGCTGCCCAGGCTACAATTTCCCACTGTTTAGCCGCGCCTCAATTCGCCAGCCATTTAACGGTCGCGTTGGACTCTATGAATCTTAGCGAAGTACAGGCAATCAACACTGATATTGCTCAACATTGCGCAAGCACTCTCTCGCCCGACATTGATGTTATTGCCGACGCGGCAACCTTGTTTACTTTCATCCATCGTCGTAGCAACGGGGATTCAGCCCAACAGTCGTTTAACCGATTACTACAAAAGGATTTCTCTTCACTGTCTCGCCAGCAACAGGCGGCTTATTACCACCTGATGGCCCTTTATTCATTGCATACCGGCGAATACAAACAAGCCTTGTCGATAAGCCACATTATTAGCACAGAACTTCTTCCCGCGGCTGTAAACGCCGCCGATGATATGGCGGCTATTAACCTGGCGGTTGCAGATATTCACTACGAGATAGAGTTTTATCAGTCGGTGAGGGAATTACTGCTGCCATTGCTTACGCATCCGGCTCACTACATTCGGGTTCGCGCTGCATCGCTGTTATGGCATATCCCGCAAACCCAGCAACAGCTTGCAGACACCCTTGCCGTCCTCGATGATTACTCAGCCCTGCCGCAAACGCTGGTCAAACTGCATGCCCTGGAAGCATTAGTTCGCCAGGCGCTGGAAGAGAATGACCAACCGGCTGCTCAAGCGCTGCTCGAAGAGGCATACCTGTTAGCTGAAGCGTTAGACGCCAAAGCAGTATTGATTCGTTTATACCTGCTGGAAACAGACAACCCGCCTTCACCACATGCTGTAGAACAACTATTGGCTTTTTCTGCCAATCAGCTCAGCCTCAAAGAGCAGTTACCGGTACTTAAGTTAGAGGTCGAGCGAGCCACTGTCAGTCAGAACTGGCAGCAGGCTACTGCAACATTGCAGCAGGCCCTCGCGCTGAACCAGGAACTGGCCCGCAATAATGCGCTGGCCAGAGAGTATGCCGGCTTTCAGATGGTTAGCCAGGCCCGGGAGCTTGAGCAGGCACGCCAGCAATCCCGTTTACAGGCACTGGCAGCTGAGCAGCAAAATCAGCAGCGACTTATCTACCTGCTGGCACTGGTTTCAGCCATTCTGGCATTGGCAGTACTCACCTTATTGTTTGTAAAAAAACGCAAGGCAGCAGTGCATTTTGAAAAACTCGCCAATACCGATGGCCTCACGCAGGTATTAAATCGCCGGGCGATCCAGCTGTTTGCCAGACAGGTGGCAGACCGCAGCAAACAGCTTGGCCAACCTTTTGTGGTGGCGCTGGCCGATATCGATCACTTTAAGACAATCAATGATACCTACGGTCATGATGCCGGCGATATAGTATTAACCGAATTTGCCCGGCGCACCAATACGCTGATCCGCCAGCAAGACAGGCTCGGGCGCTGGGGCGGTGAGGAATGGCTTATAATAATGACCAACACCCGCCTCGATGCCGTAGACGGGTTGTTTAGCCGTATGCAGGAAGAAATTCGCGACATCACCGCCGGTGAACATAAACTTACCGTCACATTTAGTATGGGGGCAGTAGCCGGTAACGGCGAGCAGTCTGTTGAGGCGCTGGTGCAGGCCGCTGACGAACTGCTCTACCAGGCAAAGCAGAGCGGCCGTAACCGCTTATGCAAAGGCGGGGGCTAAGGCCGCCCCATAAAGAATTTTGCCTCTGCCGACACACCAAAATAATCGCCGGGGCCACCGGCCCGCATAATCGAATTAGCCCCAGCCGTATCAAACACGCCGTCGTTTAAATACGCTTTCTGAATATGGACCGCCACCACCTGACCGAGCACCAGCCAGGTATCGCAAGCCTCACCGTGCATGTCATTAAGCTGAATGATTTGGGTCACCTTACACTCCATGGAAGCCGGGCTGGCGGCAACATGAGGCACCCTGACCAACGTGGATGACCGCTTTTGCAAGCCGGCCAGCTCAAATTCATCTATCTCAGGATCCACGCCAGCACTGGAGGCATTCATGGCATCAGCCAGCTCCCGTGTTGCCAGGCTCCAACAAAATTCACCGGTCGCCTTAATATTACTTACGCTGTCTTTAAAGCCTACGCTGGCGAAACCAATAATTGGTGGCGCACCGTTAAAGGCATTAAAGAAACTGTATGGCGCCAGATTGGCAATACCGCTTTGGTTTTCAGAGGCAATCCAGCCTATAGGTCGCGGCGCTATAATGGCTTTAAAAGGGTCATGAGGCAGCCCGTGGCCGTTACTTAACTGATAGGAATAAAATGTATCAGACATGTGCATGTCTCCTTTAGTAAACCCAGCCGTCCAGACAATTTGTTGGTTCGCCCAGTTCCTGTATTTCGCTAATAATGTCGTCGATGAATGAGGCTTCATCGGGCTCATTTTGCCTGGCCTTATTAAGCCATAGCAGGGCTTGTTCAGTATTTCCCACACATGCCTGGTAGTTGCCATACCAGCGCTGGGCAACAAAACTGCCCTGCTCCGCCGCCTCGCCGAACAAGGTTACGGCTCTTTCTCGGTCAGTAAAGCGCAGGCTGTCGGCCAGTTCGTATAAATCACCGGCCGTGTTGGTCTGTTGATATACATACTCCCGGAGCGCTACCGATTGCGGGTAATCTTTGGTGATCTGATTAGTAAAGGCAACCATGCTGTAGCGGTACATGCCACTTTCCAGCGCCATGGCCAGGCCGCGTACTTCGGCTACCGATAACTGCTGATAACGTGCTAGCTGATGAATAAACACTCTCACCAGTTGCTCTTCGTCTGGTTTATCCCGGGATATGCCCAGCAAATCGGGCAATTCGGTTAATTGCTCAATGGAAGGCTGCAACATATTTTGCAGCATCCCGGCAAACCACCGCTGAACCGCGCTCTCTTCACAGCCACCAATATCGCTGAGGGTGCTGCTCATCAGTTGTTTTACCAGCTTCGCTTCCTGAGCGGGGTCGCTAAACTGCTTACGCCACTGAAAGAAGCTCATATTGGTTTGCATCCGCAACGCGTAATCGATAGCCGAATAAGACTGGCTGGGCATGGCAACTTTGGTATCACACTGCTCTGTCATCGCCGCGAATAACTTATCGGTTAATGCCAGCCGACCGACAATTTCGGCGTAACTGCGGGCCAGCGCCTGCCTTCCGCCTGGATTGCCGACCGGATTGCCGACCGGATTGCCGACCGGATCGGTGCTTTGTGCGCTAACTACCACCGGGGCCATGGCGCATATCCATACCAACACAGAGCAGAACAGGCGCTTCATTATTGTGCTGCCAGCTCGTCCATCACGGCGAACAACACATTAGCGCCCACCCGCGAAACTTCTTTATCGTAAATATGCTCTACGTTAACGCCCTCCTGACCACCGGCCAGATCGCTGATGGCGCGGATAATCACCCAGTCGACTTCATTAACCGTACACACCTGGCCAACCGCGGTGGACTCCATTTCAGTAACTTCGGCATTAAACACTTCGCGGGTCCATTTACGGTATTCACGGTTATCGAGAAATACTGAGCCGGTAACACCGTTACCACCAACGCTTAACTTCGCTTTGCGTTCACCGAGAATCATTTGTGCCGGCATTTTAGCCATGGCACTTTTCGCTGCGCTTAATAAACGGGGCGATGCTGAAAAATACGCAGTATCCTGTGGTTTATCCATGCCGTCTTTGATAATTAACACTTCGTCGGGATGCACAAAATGGAACGGCTTGTAGTTTGGATAATGCGGATCAGCCGCTTTACGAGCCGGTTGCTCGGCCATAAAGCGCGCATAATATGCTGGTAACACTGATTCGCCGGGATTGTTCGGTTCCGGGTTCGCATACACGCTTTCGTCGTGGTAATACCAACGCTCAGGCACAATTACGTCACCGGGCTGCCACTCTGGATTCACTGCCCCGGCAATCCCCATGTACACCACCTGTTTAACCGGGAAATAATCAAACGCCATTTGCATACTCATCGCCGCATTGGCAATGCTCATACCGGTAGCAAAAATCAGAATCGGTTCATCATGATATTTACCAATGCGGTACTTAATCCCCTTGTAAGTCACCATTTGCGTGATACTGGCATTGGGATCGGCTTCGATGCGCCCCAGAATGCCTTCCATCTCCGGTGCATAAGCCACCACAACCGCGGTAAAGCCCTGATCATGCTCAGCAAACTTTGGCCCGTAAGCAGCGGCAGTAGGCGACGACGTACTCTGACACGCCGTGGTAATCACCAGCAGCACAGCAACAATGACCAGGCGAACCGATTGGACCTGGCGGGTAAAAGGTCGGTAAGACATGTGATATCCCTTAAACAAAACGACTTAGATAGGTTAATACTGACCATGCTATCAGGCTTTGGCCTGAAGCAGTGAGGCCCTTTCTCGTAGGGTTTGGCAAACTGGTCGAAAAAAATTTAAATTTTTGCCTTGAATAAATTTAACCCGGCCCTACTTTAGAATTGTCGGTGCTTAACAGTAAGGCCGACAACACCGCCGCCGATTATCGGGGCATTTAATTTTTAAACATATTGCTTAATAAAGGATATGACTATGCGTTCTATCGATCTATCTCCACTTTACCGTTCATTCATTGGTTCTGATCACCTTGCATCGTTAGTTGATGCTGCCAGCCGTGCTGAAAAGCAAAGCACGTACCCGCCGTACAACATTGAATTACTGGCGGAAGACAAATACCGAATTACCATGGCGATTGCCGGTTTTAGCAAAGACGACATCAATATTGTTGTAGAAGACAATACCTTGTCGATCACTGGCACTAAAAACAGCGACGCCGATAAACAAGAGCGGAAGTTCCTGCATAAAGGTATTTCCGAGCGCAACTTCGAGCGCAAATTTCAGCTTGGCGACCACGTAAAGGTACTCGCGGCCGACCTGGAAAACGGCTTATTACATGTTGATCTGGAAAGAGTGATCCCAGAAGCTAAGAAGCCACGTAAGATAGAAATAGGTGGGCGCTTATTCGAGAGCGAATAACACCTCCCTCACCTTGTGTTTTCATGTTCGGCGCCTTTTTGGCGCCGCTTTTTTATGTAGCGTATACCACATACTCCTAACACCATCGCCTGGTACGTGTAGTCAAAATCGCCACCAGTTATTTTACTTTTTTTTTACAAGAAATGTACGATACTCAATCTTAAGCATTGTGCTTTTTTTGGAGTTAGAAAAATGAAAAAAATAGTATCACTTGGCGCTTTGACCTTTACTCTTTCGCTCGTCAACTTTTCAGTTGCTGCAGCGGATATTGAAAAAGGTAAAGCTCTGTCAGGACAATGTGCCGCCTGTCATGGTCCGGCGGGGATCAGCCCCAGTCCTATGTGGCCTAACCTGGCCGGTCAGAAAGCCGCCTACCTGGAAAAACAGTTAAAGGATTTTCGCGCTGATGTACGAAAAGATCCCATGATGGGCATGATGGCTAAACCACTATCAGATGAAGATATTGCCAATCTTGCCGCTTACTTCGCCTCACTGTAATCACTCTTATTGGGTCAC